>CAZBDF010000207.1:0-8004 GCA_964490385.1 uncultured Lentimicrobiaceae bacterium
ACAAATTTATACGGATTAGATAGTGTCACTTCAATAGCTGGTAATCTTTTGATTAGATCCAACGACTCGCTGACCATTCTGACGGGACTTGAGGGATTAGCTTCCATAGGAGGAAACCTTCACATTAAGTATAACCATGCATTATCAGAATGCGATATCCAAAGCATCTGTGATTATCTAGCCGGCCCATATGGAGCTGTGTACATCTCGTATAACGCACCCGGCTGCAATAGCAAGTGGGAAGTGGAAGATGCTTGTGAAAGCCAATGCCTGTATGGTGGAATCACCTTCACCACCCAGGAAGAAATAAATAACTTCCCAACCAACTACCCCAATTGTACCGAAATTGAAGGAGGTGTTGAAATCAGTGGGAATGATATAAACAGTTTAGAAGGCTTGATGAATCTAACCGCCATCGATGGATTTCTAAATATTCATGATAACCCTGCCCTGTTCACTTTAACAGGACTTGAAAATATTGAAGCCGGAACAATTGACAGCTTATCCATCACCAATAACGCTTATCTTTCTACCTGCCATGCCCACACCATTTGTAATTACCTCACCAGCGCCAACCCAATTGTTGAAATCCATGATAATGCAGGTGGATGTGACAACCCGGAAGAGATTGTGGCTGTCTGCTATGTTTCAGTTGAGGAAACTCAAAGCGACGAAAGGTTTTCAATCTTCCCCAACCCCTTCACCAACTCCACCACCCTTGAAATTCACTTGCAGGAACCAGGTAGGCTTGAAGTAAAAATTTACAATCAAATAGGACGGCTACTCAACTCCATTGCCAGGGATTATCGAAATGCCGGCGTACAAAAAATCGATTTAGAAACGGGGGATTTGGAGCCGGGAGTGTATTTCTGTGTGGTGAAAACCGGGGAGGGGATGAGGACGGTGAAAATGATAAAGCTATAAAGCATAGGACATAGGGCGGAGAGCTAAGAGCCTGAAGGTGGATGACCGATGACCGATGACCGATGACGGAAGTCGGAAGTCAGAAGTCAGAAGACGGAAGTTGAGCGAAGCGAAATCCTGCTATTGCGGGAACGGAGGATAGATGTTAGAAGGTAGAGGCAGCAGGAGGCAGTAGGTAGCCGGAAGAAAGTATAACTAGACAAATGCAAGTTCGAAGTTTTTCGATTGGCTTTTTAGAAACTTTTGCTTCTCATTTTTGGTAGAAGTTTCAATAGCAATTATTAAACTTCGTACGGCTAACAGCGACGCTGGAAAGATGATTGAACAAAGAGCAGAGTGCGAAAAGCAATGAGCAGGGTGCTATACAAGATTTAAAATATCCCAATAGGACGAATACAAGTTCTTTAAAATATTTGAAATTGTGTGATGGAAAGATTCCTCCATCGCTTTGCTCGTCGGAATGACAATGGTTGGAAAGGTGCTTTGGATGAGAGAGGATGCTGGCGCTTTGCGCCAGCATCCTCTCTCATCCCCATCCAAAATCATCATTGTCTTTTCGAGCGCAAGCGAGAAATCTATTCCCGTTTGTTAAATTACTTTGTAAACAACTTTAGCTTTTCATTTTTTACAAAATTTTTTACAGCAATTATCCTTCTTCGAACGGCTATCAGCGGAAAAAGAAGAACAGTCAGCCATCTTTCGCCCAACTTCGTACGGCTAACAGCGACGCTTGAAAAATGAAGATAATAAATATGACACAATGAAAATGATAAAACTCTAAAGCATAGGGCGGAGAGCATAGGGCATAGAGCCGGGAACATCTGCTTGCTTTGCCCTCAGCTCTATGTTCTCAGCTAAAAAACAAATGATGAAATACAAACAAGGAAAATTATAAAACTAAGTAACTCGGAACGCCCAACGCTACTCCCCGTACATCTTCTCCCGGAGTGATTGAATGTTTTCATCAACAATATAATCGTCGTAATCCATCAATTTATCAATAATACCCTTGGGGGTAAGTTCAATAATCCGGTTACAAACGGACTGGATAAATTCGTGGTCGTGTGAGGACATGAAAATGTTGCCCGGATATTTGATAAGGTTGTTGTTGAAAGCCTGGATAGATTCGAGGTCGAGGTGGTTTGTTGGTGTATCCAATACCAGGGTGTTGGCATCTTTTAACATCATTTTTGAGATCATGCAACGCATTTTTTCACCACCCGACAACACATCAACACGTTTTTGGATTTCGTCACCGGCAAACAGCATTTTACCTAAATATCCGCGAATATACAAATCGGTGGTATCGCTGGTAAACTGGCAAAGCCAATCGAACAGGCTTAACTCACTCCTAAAAGAACCTGAATTATCCAAAGGCAAATAAGCCGAAGTGATGGTTTGTCCCCATTGATAAGTACCTGCATCGGCTTGTTGATGGCCGTTGATAATTTCAAAAAAGGCTGTCATCGCCCTGGCATCCCTTGATAGGAGAATAATCTTGTCGCCTTTGTTGGCATAGAAGTCCACATTCTTAAAAAGCACCTTTCCGTCGATGCTTGCGCTCAGGCCATAAACATCAAGGATTTTGTCGCCCACCTCACGCTCAGGTGTAAAAATGATGCCCGGGTATTTTCGTGTCGAGGGCCTGATATCTTCAATGTTTAGCTTCGTAATCATTTTTTTGCGGCTGGTAGTTTGCTTCGATTTTGAAGCATTGGCGCTAAATCGCGAAATAAACTCTTGCAGCTCTTTACGTTTTTCTTCAGCTTTTTTGTTCTGTACTAATTTTTGTTTCAAGGCCAACTGGCTGCTTTGGTACCAGAAACTGTAGTTGCCAGGAAACATTTGTATTTTCCCAAAATCAATATCCACAGTATGTGTACTGATGGCATCGAGGAAGTGCCTGTCGTGGGAAACCACCAGCACGGTATTTTCATAATTGGCGAGGTAATGCTCTAACCAGCCTACGGTTTCAAGGTCGAGGTCGTTGGTGGGCTCATCAAGCAAGAGGTTGTCGGGTTTCCCAAACAGTGCCTGGGCCAGCAATACCCTCACTTTTTGCAGGGCGCTCATGTCTTTCATCCGGGAGTAATGAAACTCCTCTTTGATGCCAAGGTTGCTCAACATAGTGGCAGCATCGCTTTCAGCATTCCAGCCGTCCATATCTGCGAATTTGTCCTCCAGTTCGGCAGCTTTAATACCGTCTGCATCCGAAAAATCAGGTTTAGCATATAAAGCATCTTTTTCGTGAATGATATCCCAGAGTTCGGTGTGGCCTTTCATTACAGTGTTGAGCACAGTAAATTCATCAAAAGCAAAATGGTCCTGGCTGAGTACCGATAATCTTTCGCCCGGGCCAAGGCCAATATGTCCGTGCGTGGTGTCAATTTCTCCTGCAATGGCTTTCAAAAAAGTTGATTTCCCTGCACCATTTGCCCCAATAACGCCATAGCAATTCCCGGCAGTAAATTTCATATTTACATCTTGAAACAGCACCCTGCTCCCAAACTGAATCCTTAAATCCGAAACTGTAATCATTTGTTATATTTTATATGTATGCTTTGCCTAAAGCTCAAAAAGTTGGCAAAAGTACAGTATAAATTTGGATGCATGGCGGAGGGTAGTTAAACAATATGTTACACGAGAGGTCGGATATTGCGAATATGGGGTAAGATTAATTCAGAATTTGATAATTCGCAAATTATGAAAATAAAGGATCCTTCTTAATTCAAAATTGAAAGAACAAATTGCCAGAGGTTTTAACCTTACAGGAGATGGCAGTATGATTTTTTGTTAAATGGATTTCAATCAAAATACCTTGAGATTTTCCTGTAAAGCTTATCATCTTCGATGGCAAAACAATTTCCGTTTGATATAATATCATCAATGCAAACTTCGATGACTGTAAGATTGTGGTACTGTTTGAAATTATTGATCATGAAAATTTCGTCATTGCATTTTGGGCTTCTAAGATAACTTTTAGAAATAATTTTAATAGACACCTTTGAGTGACTAACGATGGCAGCAACATTTTCATATTCATATTGTGACGGATTTTCACACTCTGATTCAATAAAGTCCCAATATGATATATCATTACTGTTTAAGAATTGTCGAAGGCCTGATATTGCTTCTGAATCAATATGACAATAGCTAATAAATAAGTAGTCTTTTTCAAATTTTGATTCATCTTCATTAAAAATACATTCGATAATTGGCTGAGAAACTGCAGCCGACCAACCTATTAGGAGAAAGATCGTCAAAGATAAAAAGACACTAATTTTTTTCATCGTTTTATTTTTTTAGATTAAGCCTGGGAAATTAAGCCTTTTAGAAGGGTGACAGTTTAATGGGAGGCATCATAAAACCTGGCTATTAATATAATCGATAGTCAGGTCAAATGTAAGTATACTTTTTCAATATTCATATATTTTTGAACGGAATTAGTTGACAAGGTTATGTATTGAAATTCATAGATGCTCAAAAAAATGAGTCCCCAAATCAACTTTTAGTTTTAAAGTATAATGCGTTACATAGGAGTCAGAGCAATACAAATGCGCAGTAGAAATATCTCATAAGTGGTAAAAACAGGTTTCCTGTATTGAGGCGGTTTGAGTAAAGAATGCCGAATGATCTCCTATCTATCTTCTGTAGATTCCATAAAAGCAACTGATAAAATGTTGTCATTAACTAGGGGCTGCTGAGAAAGGCCTAATCCATTGGATTACCATAAGTTATTACATAATATTTGATTCCTTGTGTAAGGTTTAGGAGGATGTTTGTTCAAAAACCTTTCAGCAAATATTTCGGTGCTCTGCACCTTTTTCCCAATTGCCGGATAAAATTCTACAAAGATTACCGGTGCTCCGCACCTGAAAGATAAGCCACAGAGTGGCGATAATCTTTGTAGAAACATCAATTAGAATTTATGCGGGAGGTGCAGCGCACCGAAATATTGAAGCTAACAATATGGTTTTGTGTTTTTCAATAGCCGTGGTTCAAAAAGCTACAGGAGTTGCAGCCATGAGTGACAAAACAATCGCCCCCCGCAAAACGCCCAAACGCCAAACTTGCCTCGCCGAAGGCGGGCGCCCACCGCCTTCCCTCTATCCTTCGCTAATTTTTCTATCAACGATTTTTACAATCTCATTCTCAAGTTCAAAGGCTTTCGATTCTATTTGAGCACCTTCTTTAATTAGTTTATTAACGAACTCCTTGTCATTTAATCCGGAAGCATTGATCCTGACATTCATATACGCACCACGGACGGCTGTTCGTGCACACAAAGCACCAACGCCAGCGTCAGAGACAGAATTTGGGTTTCCGATTTCGGCCATAGCTTTCATCACTTCCATCGATTCGAGGGATTTTTTCATCACCCTGAAGGGAATTTCCATGGCGTATTTCGAAGCATCTTCAATAGCTTCCATGCGGGCTTTCTTTTCTGCATCGGTACCTTTAGGGAAGCCAAAGGCATCCATGATTTTGTTGAAAGATCTGGTATCTTCATCAACCAGGAACAACAATTCGTCTTTTAAGGCCTGGCCTTTTTCTGCCCAGCTGGAGAATTCTTCCCAACGATCATCCCAGCCACGTTTGTGCGACGAAAGGTTGGCAACCATTGTTCCCAACGAAACGCCCAGGGAACCCACATAGGCCGAGATAGAGCCACCGCCGGGTGCCGGCGATTCGGAAGCGGTTTCATCAACAAATTCGCTCAGGTTCATATCAACTAACTTTTTGCCCTGGTTATCGTCTATCAAATACTCAATAATTCTTTCCTTGGGGTTAAAAGGTTTCAAGTCATCCAGCCCCAGGGACTTCACAGCAATTTTTATGAGTTCTGTGCTTGATACACCCAATGAGCGTTTTTGCTTTTTAAGGAAATATTTTCCGGCATCCAGCATGGCATTCATGGGGATTAATCCTACCAATTCTGAGCCGGTAGCACGTATGCCTCGTTCAGCTGCCTTTTTACTTGCTTCTTCAAATGCAATGTGTACAGGTGTGATGCTGATGTTTGTAAGGTTAAGGGATATTTGTGCTATGCCATATTCCTCGATGTACCAACCAATACCTTTTACAGCTTTAAGCGATCCGGGAATGTTTATTTTGTTGCCATTTTCATCTAAAGCAATTTTTCCGGTAACAGGGTTGCCCACGCGTTTTACACGGCCACGTTCGCGAATGTCGAATGCAATGGCGTTGGCCCGACGGGTAGATGTAGTATTGAGGTTGACGTTGTATGCTACAAGGAAATCGCGTGCCCCAACGGCGGTTGCGCCGGATTTAGCATTAAATGCTGCCGGCCCAAAATCTGGTTTCCATTCGGGTTTGCCCATCCTTGCAGCAAGGCCTTCATACTCGCCTGTCCTGCAAAAAGCCAGGTTCTGTCTTTTATCAATAAAAGCAGCATTTTCGTAACAGTAAATTGGTATATCCAGTTCATCACCAATTCTCTTCGCAAGGCGCCGAGCATATTCCACCGTTTCTTCCATCGTAATGTTCGATACCGGGACCAGGGGGCAAACATCAGTAGCCCCCATGCGTGGATGCTCACCTTTGTGTTTGCTCATGTCGATAATCTCTGAGGCTTTTTTTACAGCCAGAAATGCGGCTTCAATCACTTCTTCGGGAGTACCGACCATGGTTACTACTGTACGATTGGTGGCAGCGCCCGGATCAACATCCAGCAATCTTACACCCTCAACTGATTCAATCTGATCGGTGATCTGTTTGATAATGGACATGTCGCGTCCTTCGCTAAAGTTGGGTACACATTCGATGAGTTGTTTCATTCTGTTTGAATATTTTAGGATTCTTTTTTACAAAATTTTCTAATTGGCAAAAATAGCCAACGGCAATGATTTACAAAAGTTTTGGTGGAAAAAGTATTGAAATTGGGGAAGAATAAATTATTGACGGTCGGATTTGTTTTTTACGTAAAAATCTAAACCTACCTGTTTTATATGGTCTATCAAATTATCATTTTTAATGTGGCTTAATATGCGGGTATTTCGCAAAAACCGAAGTTATCTTGTCGATGGTATCTTGTTTTAGTCCGTAGGGCATCTGTTTACTCGAAGTCCGATTTTAAATCACTTAGCTTTTGGTGAAGTAGGTCAAATTCGATGAAATAATCATTTACGACTGCATTAATAATATCGGAGGCAGTTTCTTCATTATAAGTGTGCGAAGTCTTATTGCGGCTCCGTATCATGTCCATCCAGATTTCGCCATTCGCAATTAATCCCTAATTAAACGCTTCCCTTGTTGCATCTTTTGATCCATAAATATCCTTATTTCCCAGATCAATCAAAAAGTCCTTCAGGGTATTCCAGGCCAGTTCATGAGTAAATTCAAAGGCCTGGATTAAACCTTGCTTTTCAAGTTCGGATAGTTCTCTTTCATTTGCCAATTCGGTCGCATTATTTAATTGAAGCAATGCTTTTGAATAATTGTCAAATCTTTGTATCCATCTGATCTCTTTGTTTTCCATTTTGAAATGTGCCTCCGGATTACTCAATCATTTTTCTGAACCGTTTTCTAAATTCAGTTAGTTCCATCTCTGATAGTTCACCCAGAGTGGCGATTTTGTCCTCATGCTTCAAAGTCACAATCCGATCAATCTTAACAATAGAATCTACCCTAAGATTATTCGTTCTATTGGGACTTAGAAAAACTTCCCTTTTAGAAATATTTTTTGGTATTATTGAACTAATTGCACAAACGACTAAGTCTTTGTATCTGTCTTGTGTTTCAGCGATAAGAACTGCAGGTCTTACTTTTGTGTTGCTTAAATCTGCAAATGGGAAAGGTATCAGGATAATATCTCCAATTTTCATATTTCTAAGATTCTAGAAAATCCTGATATAAATCTTCTCTGGGGTCACTCCAAAATTCCAGGCCTTTGGTTTGGGAAGAAAAGGAACGTAATTCATCATCATTTGAGTCAATTTCTTCAACGAAAGTTATGATTACCTTGAATTTCTTTTTTTCGGAAAGCTTATCAGTTATCCTAATATTTTTACCGTCGTAAATACCTCTAATTGCCAGCATATTTTTTCTTACAAAGATAAG
>CAZBDF010000208.1:0-7986 GCA_964490385.1 uncultured Lentimicrobiaceae bacterium
TGAAACTTTCGAGGTTCTTTTTGTTCTGAAAGATCATCAGCAAGAGGTTGAACAAGCCCAGAATCATTCCCAAACCCAGGAATCCGTAGCTCGAAACTATGATGGCTACATGAATGGTCAACCATATGGAATTAAGCACAGGAACGAGGTTCGTAACCTCAGGATTCATCCAATTGAGGTGAGCAACAAAAAGTATGAGCGATGCCAATACTGTGGTAGCCGCCAGGGCGATACTTGACCAACGCACCAACAGGAAGCCGGCCAGCATGGTTGCCCATGATAGAAATATCATCGATTCGTAACCGTTAGTTAGTGGTGCATGGCCCGAAATATACCAGCGTGCTGCCAGTCCCAGGGTTTGAAAAATAAAGGCTATCAACAGAAACCCACCAATTGTTTTTTTAAGAATACCGATTTTAAATTTCGGAAAAACAAGGTTGAGGAAAAGTATCAGCAAAAAGCCTACGCCGAATAAGCCGTAAAATTTAAACAGCCTTTCAAAAATATCAGCTTTGTTGCTGAGGATTTCGATGTTTGTTTTCTTTTCAGTTGGCAGTACCTCGGCAGCATACTTAAGCTGGTACATATTAATGGCATTCACCATATCATCTGCAGTAGTATAATTACCGTCCATGTAGGCCGCGGATAATGATTCAACGTACATCGAAATCACATTGGTGACAAACAGACTGTCTTCTCGCGAAAGCCCTTCAACTTTGTCGTTGGGGTTGTACCATTCTGCTTTTGCATCGTAGGTCGTCGGGAATAGCCTTAGGAAGTTGCCCGAATAGACCATGTAAAAAATGTTTACTTTTTCGTCAGCTTTAATCACCTCCTTGTCAAACTTGGTTTGATCCATCGTTTTCTTCTGGTGGGCCTCGTCAACATAAGCACCCAGTTTGTAGCTGTTGCGCTGATCGAAGTTAAAGAAATCAGAAAATGAAGCATACTTACCATTGATGTTGAGTAATTTCCTGAGGTCATCATTTTTAACTTTAATTATTGGAACCGTTTGCCAGGTAGCCGGATCGGAAAAAATCCCAATAAAAACCTGGTCGGAATTGAGGCCTTCGAAGGAGCTCTTGCCTGTGAATTTTCTGAGGATTTTATTGCTCAAAGTATTCATCGGCTCAAGCCTGCCATTGGTACTCAGCACAATTAAATGCCCGAATTCATCGGCATGATCTTTATCAACCACGTTAACTTCTACTCCATTTACCTGCGTAGTTTCAGCTTGCGAAAAAGCTAGAGATGGCACTATTAATCCGATAAACAAAAGAGATGATAGCAAGCTTGTCCGTTTTTCCCTTGTTTCACTGATCATTCTCAAAACTTTCCTGAAACGGGTTTTCCGACTCACCAGTGATAACACCATTCCAAGCGACATTAAGGCATAGCCAATGTAACTAATAATTGTACCCATTCCATCGTGATTAACCGAAAGCACAGTTCCTAATTCGTCAGTATCGTAAGATGACTGGTAAAAGCGGTAGCCCTGATAATTGAGGATATGGTTCATGTAAATCATGAAATCAAGTTCATGATTATTTGCTTCGTCAAGAAGCGTGACTTCACTGGCGTAGGATGAGGGACTATTGGAACCCGGATACCTGTCGAGGATAAACTTATTCAGTTGGATGGCAAATGGCAGTTGTATGGGAATTGATCCATACGCAAGTTTGATGGTTTCGCCATTAATCTCAACTGGTTTAAAATCGCCGATAATGCCTTTTTTGCCCCACACAACAACTTCGCTGGTTTGTTCATCAGTGGAAACTTCAAGTAACATCGCATCCATTCCATTGCCCTGATTTTGATGGCTGGAAGGTACTGGTCGCAACGAAGCACTTTCTTCGAACTGACGAAGCACAATCCTGTTTCCGCCAATGGCATACAATTGCATAGCTACAAATTCAACTTTTTGGCCTGCTGCAATGGTATCGCTTGTTTGCGCCCCCATATTCATAATCACCAGTTTTGATGGTGCTGTAATAAAAAGTTGACCATTTTCGAGCTGGATCAAAATCGCATTTTCAGCAGTACCATCATCAAACGAAATGCTTGAATTGCCCCTGACCATCGATTCGTTTTGCCTGAGCACAATTGATTCGTTGCCCATTTCGCTAACCATCATCATCGAAACGATGGGCTTGCCATTGGGAACTTTTGTAAGTACCATGGCAGCGTTGGGCACAAAATCAAGCATTTTGATATCTATTGATGACATATCGGTGTCAACTGAAAACCCGGGCTTTTGTCGGTCGTTTCCGGCGAGCAACACACTCTTACGTTTTACAAACGACTGTCCGTCTTTATCGAACAAGGCTGAAATATAAGTTTTGTTGGAAGTAAATTGATCAGATGCACTGCCTTCGCGGATGTGCATCATTCCTTCGTAGCCGTAATACCGTGTAATTCCTGCACCAACCAATATTACAATGAATGCAATATGAAACAAGAAGAGCGTGTATTTTTTCTTTTGCCACATTTTGTTTTCGATAAGGCTTCCGCAAAGATTTACAGTTAACACAAGCAGAAGTATTTCGAACCAGGTGGCATTGTACACCGCAATTTTAGCGGCGGTGGTCCCAAAATCGTTTTCGAGGAAAGTGGCAACACCTGCCGATATTGCAAACATGAGCAACAGCACTACGGTGAGTTGCATTGAAAATAGTGAGTCTAGTATCTTTTTCATTGAGTATTAATAGCTTTAAATAAATTTATTATTTAACTAAATCGGCGTCAAATATACTAATGAAACTATTTAAATGCGTTTTTGTTTACAAGCCGCTTCATTTTTTTTACTTAAACCGTTAGCGAAAACCAGCAAAATCTGCGTCATCTGCGTCCTATTTTGATGTTTGTCATACACCCATAAAATCTTATACAACTTTCTTTAAAAATTGTAAGTGCCGCTTACATTGTCTAAATTAGTTTTGCAAGCGAAATAATCTCACTAACTAAATTCAACACAAAATGAACAAACTTATCAAGGCAATCAGCCTACTCACACTCGCAGCACTCATCAGTTTATTGATGGTAAATTGTAGCAAATCGGATGCAAACAGCAATCCCATTACTGGCGATGCAACAATCGAAAACACCAACATCGAAAAAGCCCTTTCCTTCGATTCAGGAATTGATGGTACAGAAAGCATCGAAGACATCATCGAATGTATTTACGAATGTGTGAATTCGATGCCGGTTGAGGATTTAAATGATGGCGAAATTGAAACGCTGGAATACATGCGTGAAGAGGAATTCCTTGCCAGGGATGTCTATATCAAAATGTATGAATTGTACAACATTCCTGTTTTCAACAACATTTCCAACAGCGAGTTTATCCATTCAACAGCCATGCAGGCTTTGCTCGAAAAATACAACCTGCCCGATCCGGGTGCTGACCATGAAATTGGTATTTTTGAGAATGAAGAAATTCAGGCACTCTATGATGCACTGGTCGAGCAGGGTTCAGCTTCGCTCCAGGAAGCGATTATTGTTGGGGCAACCATCGAAGATTTGGACATCGCCGACCTGATCGATCATATTGAAAATGATGTGGACAACCAGGACATCGGATATGCATTGTCGCAACTTTTGCGTGGGTCCCGTAACCACATGCGCGCATTCGGTGCACACCTGGCGTTTCACGAATTAACCTACACTCCACAATTTATTTCGCAGGAAATGTACGACCAAATTGTAGCTACCGGTTGGGAAGTGGGAAATGGGTTTTGTGTTTGCCAATGTGAGTTAAAGAAAGATGATTCCGAAAGAATAACAGAATAAGTTTCTGTAAAAATCATGGTTGTTTTTTTTATCCCCGGAGGAAATCCGGGGATTTTCTTATGCCGATTATCTTGATATTTTATGTAAACTTGTAGCATCTTTCTCACTAACTAATTTATCAACTCTGCTGACCCAAATATTACCAGTATTTTTATCTACTGGCGTTTTTTAGATTTCTAAAATTGACCAGAATGTTGTATATTTGGCAAAAATTGGATTTAGTATGCCCAAGGTAATAGAAAATAGGTTGATCGAAGAATTTAAAAACAAAGAGTATTTTACCAGAGAGGAACTTTTTGACTTTTATCGTTACTTCGAACCAAAACTGAAAGAAGGAACTTTTGGATGGAGAATTTATGACCTGAAAAAGAGAAACATCATTAAGTCTATTAAAAGAGGACTTTATGTGGTTTCATATAAGCCTGGATTTAAGCCAGACATCTCCCCAAATATATTTAAGGTTGTGAAACAACTAGTGGAAAGGTTTAGTGAAGTAAAGTACTGTGTTTGGGATACATCTTGGTTAAATGAGTTTACTCAACATCAGACAAGCAGATCAATTTTAATAATCGAAATTGAAAAAGGTTTTGAAGCATCTTTATTTTATGAGCTAAAGGATTCATTAAAAAATGAGATATACCTTAATCCAGATGAAAAAGCTATTGATTTTTATATAGCAGAAAGCAACCAACCTATTATTGTAAAGAAACTTCTTACCCGAGCTCCACTTACTAAAATTACAGAAAAGAAGATTACGTTTCACACTCCAACTCTTGAAAAGATTCTAGTGGATTTATTTGCTGAAGAGAAGCTATATTATTACGTGCAGGGTTCTGAATTAATGCATATTTACGAAAATGCACTTACTAATTACACAATCAACTTTACCAAACTTTTAAGTTATGCAAAACGTAGAGAACGAGAGCAGGATATTAAGCAATTTATAACCAACCATATGTTCCACATTGTAAAAGATATAATTGATGATTAAAGAACAATGTTTTACGGAAGAGTGGTTGGATCAATTTAAAAAGCATAAAGACCACAGACGAATTGATAAAATCATTCTTGAAAAAATGATTTATGCTTTACATCTGTTAGAGAGGTTAAAATCAAACGGACTTGAATTTGTTTTTAAAGGTGGCACAAGCCTGGTTCTATTATTGGAAGAAGGGAACAGGTTCTCAATTGATATTGATATCATCAGTAAAACCAGTAGAGCAAATATAGAAGATACTCTCAATAAGGTTATTGGTTCATCAAACTTTACTGAGTGGAAATTGGATGAACATCGTAGTTATAAACCGGGTGTTCCAAAGGCACATTACAAATTCTTCTTTGATACTAAAAAACAAGGTTCAGGAACTATTTTGCTGGATATATTGATTGAAGAGTCCATTTATCCTGAGGTAATTGAAAAACCCATAGTGACAAAATGGATCGATTTGGAATATGAGACCTTGGTCACAGTTCCCTCCATTGATTCTATTACGGGAGACAAGCTAACTGCTTTTGCACCAAATACAATTGGTATTCCTTACTTTAAAGGAAAAGACAAACAGTCATTCTCCATGGAGATTTGCAAACAACTATTTGACTTGAGTAAATTATTTGAGCAAATAGATAACATTGAGATTGTGTCTGAAAGCTTTATGGCTTTTGCTAAACATGAAATTGAATACCGTAAAAACGGTAATCCAGACTTAGAATTAAGCCCAAAAAAAGCATTACAAGATACAATTGATACTTGCGTTATACTTGCAAAAAGGGAAGGTGGAACCAACGATGAGAAAGCCCGGTTCAAAGAACTTCAGAGAGGAATTATAGCATTTGGCACCGGTTTTCTTGTGACTGGTAATTTTAGAATTGATGATGCGGTACCGGCAGCGGCAAGAGTGGCTTATTTAGCAGCTAAAATTTTGGTTAACGATCTCTCACCTATCAATTATTTTGAAGGACAAGACATGAAAGAATTAAATATTGAAGATCCAGACTGGAATTTTTTAAACAGGCTAAAACGCCAGCCGGATAAATCCGGGTTTTATTACTGGTATAAAGCAGTCAATTTGCTTAATAAAACAAACTAATCGGACAAATGGTTACATATTTTTTTATCGATCACAATTCACTAATTCATTAGCTCTCTCGCTATGCTGAACAAAATAATTGATTTCTCCATCAAGAACCGGCTGATTGTGGGTTTGCTCACCCTGGCCATGATCCTGTGGGGCATACACAGTTTCATCAACCTTCCCATTGATGCCGTCCCCGATATTACCAACAACCAGGTGCAGGTAATCACCATTTCGCCGTCGCTGGCGCCGCAGGAGGTTGAGCAGTTTATCACCTTCCCGGTGGAAATTGCCATGGCCAACATTCAGGATGTGGTCGAAATCAGGTCCATTTCACGTTACGGGCTTTCAGTGGTGACTATTGTTTTCGAGGATGATGTGAGCCAATACCTTGCCCGGCAGTTGGTTGGTGAACAAATACAAGTGGCCGAAGGACAAATACCAAATGGCATGGGCAGCCCCGAAATGATGCCTATAACCACCGGCCTGGGTGAGATTTATCAATATGTGATTATTCCCAAAGCGGGCTACGAAAATGTTTATTCTTCGATGGAAATCAGGACCATTCAGGATTGGATTGTAAAAAGATACTTATCCGGAATTCCTGGGATTGTCGAAATCAGCAGCTTTGGTGGTTTGGTGAAACAGTACGAGGTAACCGTAAATCCACGAACCCTTGTGGGGATGGACGTTACCATTTCTGAGATTTTTGATGCCCTCGAAAAAAACAACCAGAACACAGGTGGGAGTTATATTGAGAAGGGGCCGAATGCTTATTACATCAGGGCTGAAGGCCTGGTGAAAACATTTGGCGATATCGAAAATATTGCCATAAAAACCATTGGCAACACCACCATCACAATTAAGGATGTGGCCGAAGTAAAATTTGGCGCACCTCCACGCTTTGGTGCAATGACAAGAAATGGCGAAGGCGAAGTTGTGGGCGGAATTACACTGATGTTGAAAGGGGCCAACTCCAACCAGGTCATAAAACGGGTGAAGGAGCGCATCGCGGAAGCAGAGGATATTTTACCCGAAGGCCTCGAAATCCATGCTTACCTCGACAGGTCAGAATTGATTCAAAAAACCATCAATACCGTAACAGAGAATCTCACCCTTGGCGGCCTGATTGTAATTTTCGTTTTGGTTTTATTGCTTGGAAATTTCCGTGCAGGGCTCATTGTTGCTTCGGTTATTCCGCTCTCGTTATTATTTGCGTTTTCGATGATGAAGTTGTTTGGTGTGTCTGCCAACCTGATGAGCCTGGGCGCTCTCGACTTCGGGATGATCATTGACGGAACTGTAATTATTGTTGAGGGAATTGTCCACCAGGTCCATAAACGGCATAAAGGCAAAATAACGCAACAGCAACTCGACCAGAATATTTTGGATGCTGGCACACGGGTGAGCCGTTCGGCGGTATTTGGCGTTGCCATTATTTTAATCGTGTATCTCCCCATCCTGGCGTTTACAGGCATCGAAGGAAAAATGTTTAAACCCATGGCGCAAACTGTCAGCTTTGCCCTGCTTGGTGCATTGATCCTTTCGTTCACTTATGTACCCATGGTATCTTCGATGTTCCTCAAAAAAAATATTGTGGACAAAGTAACCATTGCTGACAAAATCATGCGCTTCTTCAGTAGGATGCACAAGCCCACCCTCGAAATGGCCATGCGTTTTAAACTCGCATTGATCGGGTTGGTGATTGTTTTGCTGGCTGGTTCATTCTGGATGTTTGCGCGTATGGGAGGCGAATTTCTTCCCACGCTCGAAGAAGGTGATCTTGCTGCACAAATGACTTTGCCTGCCGGCTCCTCGCTTTCCGAAAGCATTGCCTCGAGCACCAAGGCCGAAAAAATCCTTTTGGCAAATTTCCCTGAAATTAAGGAGGTCGTATCCAAAATCGGCACCGCCGAAGTTCCTACCGATCCCATGGCGGTGGAAGATGCCGATATGATGATTGTGATGAAACCAAAGCACGAATGGACTTCAGCCGATAACCGTGAAGACCTGGTTGACATGATGAAAGAAAAACTTGAAGTTATTGCCGGGGTTTCCTTTGAGTTTACACAACCCATCCAGCTTCGTTTTAATGAGTTGATGACCGGTGTAAAGTCGGATGTTG
>CAZBDF010000209.1:0-7985 GCA_964490385.1 uncultured Lentimicrobiaceae bacterium
AAAGCTGTACCAGGCGAAAATCAAATAAATGTGACGAACAACATCAATATGGGATGAAAAACAATCATGAGGGATGAAAAACAAAATTTGGGATATTTTGCACGAGGCCAAGGTACTACATAGTGTTCGTCTATAAAGTCCAACTCCTGCGTTGTTGCTCAAAATCCAAATCCTCAAATACATTAGTATTCTGCGGTTTAAATTTCTCACACGCCTTGAATTTGACCTTTCTAGAGCAAACACTCGACTTCATTGACAGGCTCTACTTAGTGTCAGCAAAAAAACACATCATTTTTCAGCTCTTTGATAAGAAGGCGTCAAAGACAAGGCTTTCGAAGTTTTGAAAATCAAGGAGTTTACTTTTGTAAATAACTGTTTTCAAAACGAGAGTAACGCAGTATTTGGCGTTTTCTTACAAAGACTACTTAGAAGCAAATGCAATAGTTGCCACACTCACCTTTACCCCGGGCACAGCCAACAGCGTATTTGCTGAAGCTTCCATTGTTGCCCCGGTAGTAATCACATCATCCACCAGCAGGATATGTTTTCCTTCTATCTGTTCTTTGTTTTCCAATTCAAAAACATTACGCACGTTTTCCCACCTTTGTTCCCTCGACTTTTTGGTTTGCGTCGGAGTATCAACTTTTCGGATTAGCGATTTGGTGTCGAGTTTAGCATTCATGCTTTTGGCAAGGCCCCGGCCAAACATCTCGCTCTGGTTGAAACCACGTTTCTTTTGCTTTTTCCAATGCAGGGGAACCGGGATGACAATATCCACACTACTAAACAAATCAGCACTTTTCAAATCCTTCCCATAAAGTTCACCCAGCAAAATGCCCACCTCCGTTTTATGTTTATACTTCAATTGATGTACGAGGTGCTGCACCTTGCCCGACTTTGTGAAATTAAGAAAGGCAGCAGCCGAATGAAGCTGTATGCGCCCCCAGAATATTTGCATTACAGGATTGTCGGCGCTTTTATGAAAGTTCGTTTTTGGAAGTTTGTACAAACATTTGGTGCAGATGATCTCTTCGTTTTTGAATAGCAGTTTCCCACATGCGGCGCAAATTTGCGGGAATATCAACGATATGAAATCATTAAATAAGGTCATTAGCCAAATGTATAAAAAATTTAGGACTGCACGTTTTTTGACCCACATCTTTCTAATCAAAAGACATGTTTTTGTATTGGTATGATAAAATAGATTTCTCAGTCGCTTCGCTCCATTGAAAAGACAAGGTGGTAATCTAGTTGGGGGGAGCGGAACATCGGGCGCTTTGCGCCCGATGTTCCGCTCCCCATATACCCTAAATCAAGTGCTGTCTTTTCGACCGCAGGGAGAAACCTGCCTGCCGGCAGAGGCAGGTCTATAACCATTTATTCATCCGCTAATGAAATCTCGATAAGCCACTAATTTGATGGCAGCATCTTTTTTTTCTATCATTAAATTAAAAACTAATTTTGAACCTGCAAATGAAACAAAAACACTTTACCATACCCATATTTATCCCAATGCAGGCCTGCCCTTTCCAGTGCATCTTTTGCGACCAGGAAAAGATTTCGGGCCATGTTGACATTCCCGGCCCGGAAGATGTTGTTCAGATTATCGAGAAACATCTTGCTACTATTCCATCATCAAATTCAATTATTGAAGTTGGTTTTTTCGGAGGGACATTTACCGGTCTGACCATTGCTACGCAGCAAAGCTACCTTGAAGCCATACAGCCTTTTATCAAAAACAAGCAGGTCATGGGGATAAGGTTGTCAACCCGGCCCGACTTTATTGACAAGGAAAAACTAAAAATGCTAAAAGAGTATTCAGTGCAAACAATTGAACTTGGGGCACAGTCGATGGATGATGAGGTCTTGCGAAAATCAGGGCGGGGGCACGCTGCTGAAAACACGTTGAAGGCAAGCAAATTGATTATTGATTACGGTTTCAGATTAGGTCTGCAAATGATGGTTGGTTTGCCGGGCGATTCTACTGAAAAATCTGTGGCAACAGCAAAATCATTTGTTGAACTAAATGCTCAGGATGTTAGGATATATCCAGCTTTGGTGATAAAAGACACCCCTTTGGAAAAGCTTTTTAATTCAGGGAAATTTGTGCCTTTGGATTTAGACAAAGCTGTTGAAGTAGTTGCCAAAGTTTACCGCATTTTCGAAGAAGCCGGGATCAACATTATCCGCACCGGGCTTCACCCTTCTGATGGTTTGCTATTTGGTGGGGATTTGATTGCCGGTCCATTTCATGTTTCTTTCAAAGAACTGGTATTAACCAAACTGTGGGAAGAGGCATTGCAAGGTCTCTTCGCGAAAGGTTCAAAAGAAACAGTTGAAATATTCATCCCTTCCGGGCAAATAAATTATGCTGTTGGGTATCAATCCACCAATAAAAATAAGTTACTCATTAAGTTTAAAAGTGTTCGGTTTAAAACCGATCAAAACCTTAGCGGTAGAAATTATTATGCTGATTTTAGTTGATAACAGGACACCTGAAATGGCAATAGAAAACCTTGGGGAGTTCGGGGATGTTGTTGGCTTTTCTACCAATGGTTTGGTATATGAAACCATTTCAGGCCATCCGGATATTTTTATCACCCAATTTTCGGATTTTATCCTCACTTCGCCAAACTTACCTGAAACGTACAAAAGACTGTTGAATAGCCACAACATTAAATTCCTTGAGGGCGATTTCGCAGTTGGCAACAAATATCCCCACACAGCAAAATACAATGCCGTGCTTACCACAAAGTATTTAATCCATAATCTTAAAATTAGCGATCCCAAACTTATTGAAGCTGCCGGAGAAAAAACTAAAATTCATGTCCCACAAGGCTACACCCGTTGTAACCTGTTGGCATTGAATGATGATAAAATGATGACTTCGGACAAGGGGATTTATGCTACCCTGACAAAGTTTGGAATAGATGTGCTTTATGTAAACCCCGACGGTATCCTGCTTCCGGGTTTCAACAATGGATTTATTGGCGGGACTTGTGGGGTTTTGGGAAATACAGTTTATTTCATGGGCAGCCTCAACTATCTTTCCGATGGAAAAAATATTGAACAATTCATCAGGAAGGCCGATTTTGAAATTATCGAGTTATACGACGGCCCCTTATTTGACGGAGGGGGGATTTTTTTTCTGGAATAATGAAACAGAAAAATGACTATTTTTGAAACGATTTGAATTCACATCCTATGGCAGAAAATATAAATAAGGATTTCATTTTGTTTGATGACCCCATCAAGTATTACAATGCCATGCTTGATGATATCAGGGCAGCCAAAAGCTATGTCTATATCGAAACCTACAAATTCGGGCACCAGACCATTGGCATGAAGTTCAGGGATGCAATCACCAGTAAAGCAAAGCAGGGTGTTGAAGTAAAAGTATTGATCGATTCCTGGGGTAGCAGTTCCCTACCCGATGACTTTTTTGATGAATTGATAAAAGCGGGTGGCGAAGTCAGGTTTTTTCAGAAAATTAAAATCAATGTCGATTTTTTCACACGCAGCCACCGTCGAAACCACAGGAAATTATTACTGATCGACGATAAAATTACCTACATAGGTTCATCCAATCTCACCGAATACAACATCATATGGCGCGAAAGTATGTTGCGGATGTATGGCGGTATAATCCATGAATTTAAAAAGGTCTTCTTTCAGGATTTCAAGATTTATAACAAATACATCCGCTACCGCAGCAGTCTTACAAAAACCCTGCTGTACAACAATTGCGAAGTTATCAGGGATGTTCCATCCGTTACCCGGCAAAAAATCAAGAAACGTTACGAAATGCTGATCCGCAGTGCTATCAGCGAAATCGTCATAGAAACACCCTATTTCCTTCCCGGCTTCAAATTGAGAAAGAAACTAATGGATGCCGCCAACAGAGGTGTGGTGGTAAAAGTGATTATACCCCAGAATTCGGATGTGCGGATGGTGAATATTTTACATGGCCGCTACCTCGAAATGCTGCACAACAACAACATCAAGTTTCTTTATTTTCAAACCCACAACCTGCACGCAAAAATTCTTCTGGTCGATAATAAAATCTTCTCAATCGGGTCTCCAAATTTCGACTATCGGAGTTTCAGATATATGCACGAAATAGCACTGGTGGGTTCCAATCCCGAAATCGCAGGTCTCATTCAAAAGCACATCAACAGCACAATCAATAAATGTGAGCCCTTCGACTACGAAACCTGGAAACGCCGCCCGATGATTCAAAAGTTTTTTGAATGGGTGCTATTGCCGCTGAGGCATTTGTTGTAAGATGACAGTAAGTTAATGGCTAAATTTAGAACTCCAGACAAAAAAACGCCCCCAACAATTTGAAGTGGATACCGAGTTCTGAATTTATGTTTTACTTTGCCCCCTAATAACGTGATTAATACAAAAGATATGAACCAGAATTTCAAAAAACATACAATTACTATTGTCTTTTTCTTTTTGCTATTTGTTGGTTATTCACAGGATTTTATGATGCAGGGTTGGTATTGGGACTACCCAAAAACAGCAGCGGGCGCAAACTGGGCCGACTCATTAACGAACAAAGCAAGTCAACTTGGTGATGCAGGTTTTACCATGCTTTGGCTTCCTCCACTTAGCAGGACCTCCTCCGGTAGCTGGAGCAACGGCTACGACCCAAAAGATCTGTATGATTATGGTGAGTATAACCAGGGTGCGACGGGTTTTGGCACACGTACTGATGTTAATGAGCTGGTTACGGCCCTTAACGGACAGGGCATTTTACCCATTGCTGATGTGGTCTATAATCACCGCGATGGTGGGGCTGTTGAAGATAATCCCGGTTTAAAAGATTATATCGTGAATTTTTATGACTGGTCAAAAGCAGATGCCGGGGCAAACCCTTTCCCTTACGACAGGATGCAGGTTGTACTGCCTCTCGGTGGCGGGTCAGGAAACGGTGCCGGGGATTATTATTTTAAGTTAAGATCAAAATCGCAGCATAGCAAGTTTTACGACTGGGAATACAAAGTTTATTTTGAGACAAGCCAGGTGGGCTACCAGGGTGCAGCAATATTTGAAAGTGAAGACAATGGTGGTGTTGATTGTGATCCCGATGAGCCTTTCAATACCATTTCCCTGGGACGGGATATAAATGCACAAGTTGATAATGGGGGATGTGGTATAGACGAGTTCAAATTGAGCATAGCTGCTAATGATTTCAACGCTGACGGCGATGCCATTTTTATTACATTCGGAAATCGTAACAGTGGCTATTCTGATATGTACATCCATGGAATCTGGTCGGTGTCTCGTAACATGGACATTGTTGACGACCTGTATTACAAAACCTATACAGATTACCAGTACATGCCCAGTGGCCAGGGAATTATGAACTGGAGTAATTTTAAACCAAATCTCGATCGTTCCACAAACCTCTCAGGCGATTGGGACGGCATGTACTTTTATTACGATTACGATCAGTTTCAAACTGATACCCGCGATAAATTGTTTGCCTGGACAGGATGGAACTGGAGCGATATTGGAATCAGGGGGTTTCGCATGGATGCCATCAAGCATTTTACGCCTGAATTCGTTGGTGACCTGTTAGACAACCTTCATGAAGAAGGAATGGATCCGCCCATGGTTGTTGGCGAATGGTATGGAACAGATACTGATGAACTTTCGGGTTGGGTGAAAGATGTTTACTTTTACATGGATGAAGATACCAAACAAGCCATTGCGCCAAGGATTTTTGATTTCTCGTTGCGTGATGCTTTGCGCAGGGCCTGCGACGAGTATGGCTATGATGCACGAAATGTGTTTGGGGCGAGTATTGTTGACCAAGGTAAACTGGCCGGCACGAATGTGGTAACCTTCGCGAACAATCATGATTTTCGGGGTGAATCGAGTTTTGCTTCCCTCATTCAAAACAATCCTATTTTGGCCTACACCTATCTTTTAACCAATAACCAAATAGGGCTTCCAACTGTTTTTTATCCTGATTTTTTTGGATACGAGGTGCCTGGAGAGAGTTATTACCCTCCAAACAAAGCGGGCTTGAAAACCCAGATATCGCAGCTCATGCAAATTCATCAGGATTATATTCATGGTGCAAATGGGCGGACTTACCTGAATAATGATTTAATCACATTTCCAAATAGTGCGGGTACAAACTCCAGCCTTATGGTTTACCAGATAAAAGGTGACGCCGGATTTAAAGACCTGGTAATTGCCATTAATTTCGGTGGTGATCAGGCCACATTTAGCCAGAAGGTAGATGGGATTTCTGTTGGCACACAGCTTTCTGAACTTACCGGCAATTCACCAAATTCAGTGGTATCAGTCGAAGACGCCAATGGCATTTCCAATTCAATCTGGCTTGATGTTCCGGGACGTAGTTACGTAATTTACCGGGTTGGCGCCTGGGGCTTGTGGAACGACCAAAGATCTTATGCCGGGTTTAATGTTGATGGAACATCCACTCCCTTGACAGTTTGGGACAATGGCGCAGGAAATTACCAGGATTATGATTTCGGTACTTTTACAGGAAGCGATGTTTTTGAGCTGTCAAGCTATGATATTAAATCCTGGAAAAGTAGTGGTGGTGATGTTACTGGTGGCAACTTGTTCTATACTATTTATCCAAAAGGAAACAGACCTGATTCACCAGTCTTCACAAGTGAAGTAATCTCCTTAATGGAAGATATTGGTGGCACCCAAACCGGGAATCAGAAATGGGGATTTTTGGGAAAAACCATCAATTTGTTGGAGGGCTTGTCTGCGGGTGAATATACTTTAGAAATTTATACCAAGGTTGATGGGACTGATCCTAACAAATCAGAATATGATAATAACAATGGAAATACATCCAATTACACAGCCCACTTCAGATACAATTATGTGCGCTCTGCTACCGACGGTGAATGGAGTGCAGCAGCCACATGGTTGGATGATGTTGTCCCGGATGCCGCAACTATAAGTGTTGAAATAAACCATGATGTTACATTGGCAGGCTCTCGAAGTATTAACGATTTATTTATAGAAGCGGGTTCATTTACACTGAACCCTGAAGGGGATTTAAGCGTTAACGGATCACTAACTGTTTCAGCTGCAGAAACAAGTTTGTTCCTGCAAAGCAATGCTTCAGCTACTTCTTCGCTTATTCAAAGCAGTGAAGATGTAGAAGCTACAACTCAAAGATTTATCGCTGGACAAAATGATGCTGTGCATGGCTGGCATTTTTTATCTTCCCCGGTGAAAAGTTTACCCCTGGCTGACTCTGACTTTATTGTGGTTCCCGCTGCGGATTATGATTTTTTTTCCTGGTCGGAATCAGGCAATTTATGGTTAAACCAAAAGATTCCGGGAAATAGTATTACGGGTTTTGTTCCGGGTGAGGCTTACCTTGTTTCTTATAAAACTGAAGATACAAAAGATATTACCGGCACGCTAAATATCGCTGATATTCCAATAAGCAATCTTTCGCATACCGGAACCTCCTTTTATGGTGGTACGCACCTTTTGGGAAATCCCTTTTCATCTGCCATCGACTGGACATCGGGTTCCTGGAATAAATCGACTTCTATTGGAGGGGAACCCCAGATTTGGGATGCGGACGACGCAAGTTATAAAACACTGACCGATGGCATTATTCCGGCCCACAATGGATTTATGGTTTACACCGGAAGTTCAGGCGGGTCGCTAACAATTCCTGCCGATGCCAGGGTCCATAGTACACAGGATTGGTATAAATCGCAACAGGAAAGTACTGACATGATTTTGCTTACTGCCAGGGACAATGAAGCCAACACTGCCCAGCAAACAAAAATTCGTTTGCATCCCGAAGCTACTTTTGATTTCGATCTTCAATACGATTCCTATTTTATTACAGGCCATGCCCCCAGCTTTTATTCCATTTCCGGAAGTAGGCATTTTGCTTTAAATTCATTGCCCGCAAACCAGGATGTCGAACAAATACAATTGGGGTTTGTTGGAAACGAAAA
>CAZBDF010000210.1:0-7923 GCA_964490385.1 uncultured Lentimicrobiaceae bacterium
AATGATTGTGATTTTGAGTTCCTGTACAACCCACCATGTTGCACAAACCCGACCGTTGGCGGTACAATTGCCGATAATCAAACAATTTGCTTTGGAACAACTCCAAATAGCCTAACAAGTTCTGCTCTGCCAAGTGGCCATACCGGTACACTCGAATACAAATGGCAGCTTTCTACTACCAATGCTTCAAGTGGATTTTCTGATATTTCATCGAGCAATTCTGCCGGATATTCACCCATTAGCTTAACCGTTTCTACCTGGTATAAGCGTCTTGCCCGCGTCGATTGCGAAAGCGATTGGACAGGAGCTGTAGAGTCGAATGTTGTGGCAATAACAGTTGGAGATGCAATACCACCAAATGCAGTTTGCCAGAATATTAGTGTCTTCCTTGATGGGTCAGGAAATGCATCCATTACAGCAGCAGATATTGATGGCGGTTCTACTGATAACTGTTCAGGATTAACCTTAAGTGCTTCTCAAACAGCATTTACATGTGCCAATCTTGGCCCAATTAACGTGACACTAACAGCAACTGATGGAAACAATAATTCCGATAACTGTGTAGCTGTGGTAACTATATTAGATACTATTTCACCGGTTGCAGTTTGCCAAAATGTAACAGTTTTCCTCGATGGCTCAGGAAATTCAACCATCACTGCTTCAGACCTTGATGGCGGTTCATCAGACAATTGTGGAGTCCTTACACTTTCAGCATCTCAAACAGTATTTAATTGTGTTGATCTTGGACCCAATAACGTAAACCTAACTGCAGATGACGGAAATGGAAATACTGCAAATTGCGTGGCGGTTGTTACGGTGGCAGATACTACTTCTCCTGTAATTGCATGTCCGGGTAACCAGACAGAGAGTTTAAATGCAAGCTGTCAGTTTGTTTTACCAGATTATACCAGCCTTGCCAATGCCTCCGACAATTGCAGCGGATCACCAACAATTTCTCAATCACCGGCTCCCTCAACAGTAATTAGTGGAAACACAACAATTACGCTTACAGCTGATGACGGAAATGGAAACACCTCAACCTGCCAGTTTGATGTTTTGTTAAATGATGCAACACCCCCAAATGCAGTTTGTCAAAATATTAGTGTCTTTTTAGATGATGCCGGAAATGCATCCATCACTGCTGCCGATATCGATGGCGGATCGACAGACAATTGTGGAGCCCTTACACTTTCAGTATCTCAAACAGTATTTAATTGTGTTGATCTTGGTCCAAAAAATGTAACCTTAACTGCAGATGACGGAAATGGAAATACTGCAAATTGCGTGGCGGTTGTTACGGTGGCAGATACTACTTCTCCTGTAATTGCATGTCCGGGTAACCAGACAGAGAGTTTAAATGCAAGCTGTCAGTTTGTTTTACCAGATTATACCAGCCTTGCCAATGCCTCCGACAATTGCAGCGGATCACCAACAATTTCTCAATCACCGGCTCCCTCAACAGTAATTAGTGGAAACACAACAATTACGCTTACAGCTGATGACGGAAATGGAAACACCTCAACCTGCCAGTTTGATGTTTTGTTAAATGATGCAACACCCCCAAATGCAGTTTGTCAAAATATTAGTGTCTTTTTAGATGATGCCGGAAATGCATCCATCACTGCTGCCGATATCGATGGCGGATCGACAGACAATTGTGGAGCCCTTACACTTTCAGTATCTCAAACAGTATTTAATTGTGTTGATCTTGGTCCAAAAAATGTAACCTTAACTGCAGATGACGGAAATGGAAATACTGCAAATTGCGTGGCGGTTGTTACAGTGGCAGATACTACTTCTCCTGTAATTACTTGTCCGGGTGACCAAATAGAAAATCTAAATGCAAGCTGTCAGTTTGTTTTACCTGATTATACCAGCCTTGCCAATGCCTCCGACAATTGCAGTGGATCACCCACAATTTCTCAATCGCCGGCTGCATCAACAGTAATTAGTGGAAACACAACAATAATACTTACTGCCGGTGATGGAAATGGAAACACATCAACCTGCCAGTTTGATGTGATATTAAATGACGCAACACCACCTAATGCAGTCTGCCAAAATATTAGTGTTTATTTGGATGGTTCAGGCGACGCCACTATCACTGCTGATGATATTGATGGCGGTTCTAATGACAACTGTTCAGGATTAACTTTCAGTGCATCTCAAACGGCATTTACATGTGCCAATCTTGGCCCCAACAATGTGACTTTAACTGCTGATGATGGTAACGGCAATACCGGAACCTGTGTTGCTTTGGTAACAGTATTAGACACTGTCACACCACTAATTAGCTGTCCACCAGATATTCAAATTGAAATCTGTGGAAGCGATACATTGCTAAGTATTCCACCACCTGTAGTTATCGAAAACTGTAATTATACGGTGACAAATAGTTTTAACAATACTGACGATGCCAGTGGCACTTATCCTTCTGGTCTTACTCAGGTAACCTGGACAGTGACAGATGCGTCAGACAATTCAAGCTCATGCATACAAACCATTAATTTACCACAAGTTCCATTGCCTGTTTCTTACCCAGGAGAGGATGTAGCTATTTTGCCATCACAAGTACATCCATTATCTGATGCAACGGCTGAACATTATAGTGCTTTACTTTGGGAAACAAGTGGAGACGGCGTTTTCGATAATACTTCAGCTGTAAATCCAACTTACATACCGGGTACAAATGATAAACTTGCCGGAAGTGTTGAACTGAGCCTGTCACTGGAAGGCTTGAATGCATGTGGTTTTGCTGATAACGATCAGATGATACTTACCATCTACAGGCCGCCAACAGTAGAAATTACTTTCCCAATTGAAGGGGATGTGTTCTATGATTATGGATTAACAGCCGAAGGAACTGCCGCTGATCCTGATGGTGATTTGACAGAAGTTTATGTAAACCTGAACGGTGGCGGATGGGAACTGGCCACAGGAACTGATGCCTGGACCAAAGATCTGACACTAGCAATCGGTGAAAACCATATACAGGCAAAGTCTGTTGATGCCCAGGGTTTGGAATCTGAAATTGCTGAGGTAAATGTGCTGTTGAGTTTACAAGTTGTTCCACTCACACAGGGTTGGTCAATCATTTCATCACATTTAACTCCAAACAATCCTGCTCTCGAACTGGTAATGGCTGATGTAGGTATTCCTGCCAATCTAACAATTATGCTTGGATTACAAGGTATTTACTGGCCTGAATATTCTATCAATTCCATTGGCGACTGGAATGTATTTGAAGGATATAAAGTGAAACACCAGCAGGCGGATGAACTGGTCATGCGCGGTGATAAACTAGCTAACAATGATGTAACTTTTAGCGAAGGCTTCCATGTGATCCCTGTCTTATCAAATGTGCCAGCACCTATTTCACAAATTTTTGTTGATCCTGTAAACGACGTGAAATATTTGTTCGATCTTGCTTCAGGACTAATTTACTGGCCGCAGGGTGTAATTATGGACCTGGTTGAATTGGTTCCGGGTAGGGGATACCTAGCCAATTTCAATAAAGAAGTCACCATCGACTACCCCGATTATAGTGGTTTGAAATCAGGGGCAATTTACAACGCACCTGTTGCACAATCAAACAGCCAATGGAATATTACCAGAACAGGAAATGTTCACCAGATTTCCATTCAACATTATGCAGCTGCTGAATTAAAAGATGTCAGCCATGTAGGTGCTTTCGATGCAAATGGCTTATGTGTAGGCTCAACTGAAATCAATCACAGCAATGGCAATTACCTGTTGACTATTTTTGGTGATGACGAAACCACCACAGCTAAGGATGGTGCAAATGATGCGGAGTTTTTGACTTTCAAAGCGTACGATGCCCGGCAGAATATAGAGTATGAGATCATTCCTGAATTCAGCGATAAGATGCCCGATGTTAATGGCGAATTCAAAGCCAACGGCATGTCGATGATCACTGGCTTTAAGGAGTCGTCCACAGGAATTGGTGGCTCATCAGTGAACTCACTACAAGTTGAATTATATCCAAATCCTGCAAGAAATCAGGTCACACTTATCTGCCCTGATTATACCGCGGATGCACAGTTTGAGGCTGAGTTTGTGAATGCCAGTGGCAAGTTGTCTTTGAAGATCGAGTTAACCGGCAAGTCCACAAGCATCAATTTGGATGATATGAACCCCGGGGTTTATTTTGTGAAGATCACTTCGCAGGGCGGAACGGTTATTAAGAAACTTGTGATTCAGTAAAAGTGAAGGAGAGGGATGTCATCCCTTGATTCCAAACAAGAAGTGGATTTTGAAGCTGTATCATAAGGGATGACATCCCTCTTTGAAGCTCAAAACCTCTACCTTCTAACTTCTTTAAAAAACTCCCGGTTTCATCAACAGATGGAACCGGGATTTATTTTGTCTCCAATCCCTTTATTAAAAGCACACATGCACACTCATACATATTTTCGATATATGTTAAAATATCCTTAAAAAATGATTTTCCATTAACAATTAAGTCCATTGGTTTGGATTTCACAATTATATTGTGAAATCCAAACCAGAAAATAATTTGCAAATTTCATTTAAACATCTTTATTATGACAAAAAATCTATTCGCTTATAATGTAGCAAGCTTAAGAGTTTTAGTAATTTCCTTTATGATAATATTGGCTTTTGGCCCGGGTGCTACGCGTGCTCAAGGGCCACCAACCTTCAGTATGATATACGATATCCCTTTAATTGGACCAGGATGTGTAAGTACTTTGACTTTTACCATAGACAATAGTGCTTCAGGATCCGGTGTATTGAACCTGGCTTTTACGGATGTATTGCCAGCCGGAATGAAAATAGCAACACCTGCTAATGCAAGCCAGTCTGGTGTCTCAGGCACATTGTCTGCTCCGGATGATGGTTCTACCATTTCTTATACTGGAGGAACCCTGGGGGCATTTAGCTTTAGCACCATTACCGTGGATGTAACAAGTAGCATTCCCGGAACTCATACCAATATCACAGGCGACCTGACCTCATCCTCAGGGAATAGCGGAACAGCAACGGCAGATTTAACTGTTTCTACAAATCTTCCTGGGTTTTCCAAGAGTTTCGATCCAGCAACTATAAACTTTGGAGAGCGAAGTACACTGACTTTTACTATTGACAATACCGCTAATACCGGTGATATGAATGGTTTAAATTTTACGGACAATTTGCCTGAAGGTATGGTGATAGCTGATCCAGCTAATATTTCAATAAGTTGTACTGGAGGGACAGTTACTGCTGTGCCAGGTTCTAGTGTGATAACATACGATTATCCAATAACTTTGCCGGCTCTGAGTGCCGGAGCAAGTTGCACAGTAAGCGTTGATGTAACAGGAAATAATGCCACTTCGCTGAATAATATTACCGGTTATTTAACAGGATATAATAGCTCGTTTCAATATGTTACTTCTGGTAAAGCAAGTGCAGCACTTGTGGTAACGACACCTCCGGAGATATTAATTCAAAAATCCTTTAGCCCTAATCCTGTTCAACCAGGAGGTACAACTAATCTCGAATTTACAATCTCGAATTTTTCAAGAAATGATAACGCGACCAATGTTTCCTTTACGGATGATTTGACGAGTGTACTGGCTGGACTTACAGCTATCGGGACACCTCTGACAGATATTTGTAATACGGGTTCTCAATTATCAGGAACCACACTGCTTACCTTCACGGGAGGTTCAGTTCCTGCTTCTGGTAGCTGTACCTTTAGTGTTCCTTTACAAGTTCCTGCCGGTGCAACACCCGGAGCTTACACCAATATTACCAGTGCTGTAACAGCAGACTTCAATGGCTCAACAGTTACAGGGAATATGGCAACAGAAGAATTGTTTATTTCTTATGTCCCAACAATAAGCAAAACTTTTCTGAACAATCCGATTGTTGCAGGGGAAACAACAACGTTGGAATTTACAATTACAAATACCAGCACAACATCCGCTGCTACTGGTATTACTTTTACCGATAATATATCTTCCTTTCTTTCTGGCGCGCTTGTTACTGCCTTACCTGCTGCTGGTTCTTGTGGTCCAGGTTCTGTTTTTATTACTTTTGAATCAGGAGGTGAATTACTCTTTCAAATGACCGATGGGTCCATTGCAGCTGGGGGCTCCAGTACTTTTACTATTGATATATTAACACCTTCGAATACAGGTGGGCCATACACCAATACGACCAGTTATTTGTCAACAACCATTGATGGACAGGTCGTCATGGGGGATCCTGCATCTGACGATTTGGAGATTCTTAATATGCCTAAGCTGTACAAATCATTTACTAACGATCCTGTATTGGCAGGTGCTACGGTTAACCTTGAATTTACGATAAGCTATGACGAGTTTGCATCTGGAAATGCCACTAATATCACTTTTACAGATGATTTAAATGCAGTTATTACAGGACTTGTGGCAACAGGTCTACCTCTCAACGATGTTTGTGGAATAGATTCCCAGCTAAGCGGTACGAGCTCCCTTAGCCTTACCGGAGGGGATATGTCTCCAGGAGAAAGCTTTACCTTTTCTGTATCGGCAGAAGTACCTGCCAATGCCTTGCCTGGCTCTTATACCAATACCACCAGCACACTCAGTGCAACCGTAGGTGGCCAAACAGGTACAGGCCCGGCTGCAACGGATGATCTTCTCATCGGAGGCTTGTCTTTCACCAAAGAATTTATAGATGATCCTGCTCTGCCTGGAGATTTGGTAACCCTCCGTTTTACAATTGATAATACGTCTACCTATGATGCAAGCGATATTGTTTTTACGGATAATCTAGGTAGTGTTTTAACTGGACTTGTAGCCGAAGCACCACTTCCCACTTCCCCATGCGGGGCAACTACATTTTCCGGAACTACTTTTTTAGTTTATGTTGGTGGAATAGTAACAGCTGGAAATTCCTGTAGTTTTGATGTAATGTGCAGGTTACCGGCAAATGCAGTTTCTGGTACTTATGGCAATGTTACCTCTTCTCTAACTGCCACAATTAATGGAAATTCAATAGTTATTTCACCGGCTAATGATAATTTGGAAGTAAATAACAATTTAATTGCCTTAACCAAAACCTTTACTGACGATCCGGTAAACCCGGGTAGTGCAGCAAATTTAGAATATACCATAACAAACCTTGACCCTTCCAGAGCACTAAGCAATATCGCCTTCACAGATGATTTTGATGGAGCACTGACTGGTTTACAAGCCACTGGCTTACCGGTATCATCGTGTGGAGGAACTGTTAGTGGGACTGGCTTGCTTAGTATTACATCAGGAAGCCTTGCAGCAGGTGCGTCATGTACCTTTAGTGTAACATTGCAAACCCCCGCCAATGCTCCTTATGGTGGATCCATAAGCAGTACAACAAGTAGCCTTACCGGAGAAGTAAATGGTTTTCCTGTGGTAGGAGATCCGGCTTCCGATGATTTGGAATTTACATCATTGCAAGTTACAAAAGCATTTTCAAGTGCAGTGGTGGCCGGCGAATCTGCTACGCTGACCTTTACACTTACAAATCCCGACCAAGTAAACCCGGTTAACAATATACGATTTACAGATAACCTAGATGCCTTTATAAGCGGTGCAACAGCAACTAATTTACCATTGAACGACGTTTGTGGAGAAGGTTCAACAGTTACCGGTACTTCAATTGTAGTTTTCAATAATGGAATTTTAAATGCTGGCCAAACAGAAACATTTAATGTAACTGTTCAAATTCCATGCGGGACTACTGCTGATGACTATTTGAACACCACAAGTACGATAACAGCAGATGGTAGCAACGGAACGTATTCAGTAGATCCGGCAACAGCTACCCTGACCATTGATCCACCCGCAGTATCCTTTACCGCACCGGCAGATCTATGCATGGATGCAGGCATGCAGTCAGGACTTGGAGGTGGGTCACCAACAAGTGCACAGAATG
>CAZBDF010000211.1:0-7885 GCA_964490385.1 uncultured Lentimicrobiaceae bacterium
TACTGGCCTGCCTTCAACATCAATACATTAGAGAAGCTATTCCCCGGAGTAGCCAACCAGGTTTATAACAGCATTGCCGGAGAAATTTCAGTAAGCACTATTAACGGGCAATTGGTCTTTTCAACTTTATTCGGGCAACAGACTGCGGGAGCAAAATTAAATATTGATCTATCAGGATTGAAAATGGGTGTTTATTACCTAAGGATTTCATCGGCCCAGTTCACCAAAATCGAAAAGGTTATCCTTGATTAGTGCTATTTAAAAAATGATCACGCCATTCATATTTTATGAATTGAAAGGTGCTTTTTGTTGCTCAATAAAAATATTTCAAGCCACTTCATGTTATTAATATTGATCATCACGAAAGAAAATTCATGAAAACATACCTCATCTTTATTTCAATTCTGATAATTTCGTTTAGCCTGCCAGCATTTGCACAGGATGGATCGGGTCCAACGCGGGTTGAATTTGATGCACGGGCAGATGTTTTTGATTTGATACCATGTGGCAATAAGGGCGCATTAATGTTTTATGAAAGTGCAAAACAGGTGGATGGGCAAAACAAGGCCTGGGTTTTTATTTTTTATGATAAAAACCTTAAAGCCCTTTGGTCGAAGGAAATACCCGTGATTCAGAATTTAATTTATAAACAGCATCAAATTGTTGACAACGACGTATATCTGGCTTTTCAGAATACGGAAAAGTCACGATCTGATGTCCACAACTTCCAATTATTAAAAATCAATATTTTAGATGCCACCTTCAGCCACACCGGAGTTTTTATTCCCGAAAAAGCCCGCTTGATTAATTTTGATGTTTCAGGAAATACCTTTGCCCTCGGCTTGAATTATTCTAAAGAAAAAGCACTGGCAATTATCAAAGACCTTGAAACGGGAAATGAAACCACCATTAAATTAGAGGAAGCCCCTACTTTTATTGAAGACCTGAAACTGAACCCTGATGACAAGCAATTGTATATTGCCTTAAATGTTTATGTGGCAAGAAAAAGAAGCACTTTGTACCTCAACTCTTATAAGCTCCAGGGTACAATTAATAATTCAGTGGCAATTGCCCCGGCACGTGAATACGAAAAGCTGATGAATGCTCAGATAAACCTTGACGATAATGGCCCTATTTTTTTGCTTGGCACGTTTAACAGCCTGAATGGCAAATTATCCAGAACTGAAGAAGGAAATATTGGTGAAGAATCCGAAGGGTTTTACATTGCAAAAGTTGCAAATGGTGAGCAGGTATTCGTTAAGTTGCATAAATTGATGGACTTTAAGAATTTCACTGAGATCCTTAACAATCAGGAATTGGCAGACATACAAAACATCATCCAAAAAAATGAGAAAAAGGACAAGGGCCAATCCATAAATTACGAGTTTTTAATTCATGATTTGTACAAAGAAGGCGATGAGTTTATCATGCTTGCCGAAGCTTATTATCCCGAATACCATCAGATATCGACCATGAGTTACGATTTTTATGGCAGGCCGATGCCATACTATTACACTGTGTTTGATGGTTTCAGATACTTTAATGCATTTATTGTGAACTTCGATAGCGAGGGAAACCTCAACTGGAGCAATGGCATCAAGATTTGGGATATGTTGTCGCAAAGGCTGCAAAAAAATGTGGAAATTTACAGGGATGCTGATGATATTGTGATGTTTTATAACCATGAAGGCAATATCGTCTCGAAGGTTATCAACGGATACAATGAGGTGGGAGATGTGGAAAAATCGAAAATAGCCACCAGCCATAGTGGCGATGTACAAATCGAATCAGGCAGCGGAATGATAAGACACTGGTACGATGACTATTTTATCACGTTTGGTTATCAAACATTAAGGAACAGCACCCTCGGTGGTGGAAGCAAACGCAGGGTATTTTATATGAATAAACTGGCGTTTGAGTGAAGAAGGTCATCCCGAAAAGTAGAAAATCTTTGATTTTCGTAACTTTTCAAGGATGCACGAAAAACTATGAAATCATAGATTTCTGGTTTTTCGGCATTGATGGTCATTAGTTGTCATTTTTACTACTAATGACAACAAATGACGGCGAAGCAAATGACCCTGTAATTCAACACCAACTATATACAAAAACTAAATTTCATCGAACTGCCCGATTTGATTACCCCCAAAGATTCCCGGGGTACTTCCCTTCAGCTACCAAAAAATTTATTTTATCAATGGCAAATTGCTTGTCCTCGCGGTAGGTCACACCAAACCAACGGGCGTCAGATTGTAAAATTTTTATGGCACCTTTTTTATTGGCAACCATGTCCATCAATGGCAGGGCGATATAATATTCAGCTTTTGGATCGTCTTTGGCTTTAAGGATAAATTGTTCAAATCCTTTTTTGAAAGTATCGAAGATACCCGGATAGAAACCCCAAACATTCATCGAAACATAGGCCTTTGGGTCAACTAGTGACCATCCTTTATCCTGATCGGTAAAACCTATTTCACCAGCCTTTTTCTCAATGTTGGTCACTTCGGTGATATTCTCCAAAATAAGATTTTCGTCGTACTGACAAACACCGCGCGATACCGTTCCAAAATCTGAAAGCGTCAATCCTAATTCGTAACCCACCATACAGTGTGTGTTTTCATCTTTATTTGTACTGAAGAAGTCACCAACAGCCTGGTATGCTTCGGCACCATAAAAGTCATCAGCATTTATGGCAAGGAATGGCTCATTGATGGCATCAGCAGCAACAAGAATTGCATGGGCAGTTCCCCAGGGTTTTTTTCTGTCTGCTGAAACTTCAATACCATCCGGTACATTGTCAATAGTTTGATAGACATATTCAATTTCTATTTTTCCATCCAGCTTACTGCCAAAAAACGCCCTGAAATCATCTTCCAACTCAGGCCGAATCACAAGTACAACTTTTCCAAATCCGGCCCTGATGGCATCGTAAATTGAATAATCAATAATGGCTTCACCCGAAGGGCCAATTTTATCTATTTGTTTCAGCCCACCATAGCGGCTTCCCATTCCGGCAGCAAGTATTAAAAGTGTTGGTTTCATGTAATATTTCTATTAGGTTCAACTAAATTTCGTACAAAAGTATTTTTAAAAAGAATGATTGATGGAGGCAATGATAAAATGATAGAATGATAAAATGATAGAATGATGAAATGATAAAATGAGTAAATGTTAAGATGTGACTAAGATGTAGTGGTTCAATAAAGGATCAGACCTATTACTTCTTTTGCCAAACATCAATTTAAATTTAGTCCTTATTCTTCAATGCATATCCCCAAAGTGCGTAATAGGTAATGATCAGATAACAAGGTATAAGTACCCAATAGGCTTGTTGCGAACCAAAGGTATCTGCAATCTTTCCCCACACCAGGGGAAGCAGGGCACCACCGGAGATGGCCATAATCAGCAATGCCGAACCGGTTTTCATAAACCTGCCCAGGTTGTGTATGGCAAGCGGCCAGATTGCAGGCCAAACCAGCGCATTGGCCAACCCTAATATGGCAACAAAAAACACCGAAGTCAGGCCCGAAGTAAATACCGCACATACAGTAAAAATTACACCCAGAATTCCGGAATAAAGCAGCGCCTTACGTTGAGTGATGTATTTTGGGATTAGTATGATCCCAAGAATGTATCCAACGACCATCGAAATGAGCGTGTATGATGTGAATGCTTTTGCCGTAGAAATTTCAATGCCAATAGATATTCCATAACGAATGATAGTGTCGCCGGCAATAACCTCTGCTCCAACATAAAAGAACAAGGCCAAGGCACCCAAAAGCAAATGTGGAAAAGCAAAAATATTTGATCTTGCTGAAGTAGCATTTCCTTCAGTTTCATCTTCATTTTCGGCATCCAACTCTGGAAGTGGCGAAAACCTGATTCCGATACCCATAAGAAAGAGCGCGATGGACATAACAATGTAAGGGCCAATTACCCTGCGGGATAAACCATCCAGTGCTTCAATACGTGCCGATTCGGTTAAGGTATTCAGATTTTCAACAAAAGCATCGCCATCGTTAAGGATGTAATAGGCCAAAATAATTGGTGCGATGGCACCAGCCAATTTATTGCAAATACCCAAAATACTGATGCGCTGGGCGGCACTTTCGCGAGGCCCAAGAATGGTTACGTATGGATTCGAAGCAGTTTGCAAAATAGAAAGGCCGGTTCCCATCACAAACAAACCAGCCAAAAATAAGCTGTAAATACGCGACATTGCTGCAGGGATGAAAATAAGCGTCCCGATAGCCATTACCCAAAGCCCAACGGTCATCCCGTTTTTGAAACCCGTTTTTTTGAGCAGCCAGGACGAAGGCAAGGCCATTACAAAATAGGAAATGTAAAAGGCAAAAGCAACAAACAAGGCCTGGTAATTTGTAAGCTCGCAGGCAATTTTAAGGTAAGGAATTAGGATTCCGTTCAGCCAGGTTACAAAACCAAATATAAAAAACAATGCCCCGATAATCGCAATGGGGATGATGTTAGATTTTCGTGAATTAAGAGTAGTGTTAGCCATTTTTAGAAGTATAAAATAAGTTTTTTATTGAGAAATTTTATTTAGAATTTCAGATATCCTGCGAATTCTATTTACATCAGTTTCTGCAATCGAATATTCAGGTATCTGCGGAAGACCACCTAAAAAGATACCATCTTTCCGGAAATTCATTTTACTATCAACCATTTTCTGTCCGGTAAGATGAAATTCAGTAGCACCGGTAAGTTGATGCATCATAGCAATATTATCCTCGTTTATTCCAGAACCGGGCATAATCACCATTCGATCACCAGCCTGCTTTACCAATTTGGCGATGAGTTCCTTTCCATCGGGTGCTTTGTTTTTCTGTCCGGAAGTGAGTAGTCTATCCACACCCAAATCAATTAATTGATTAAGGGATTTTAATGGATCACGGGTCTTGTCGAAAGCACGGTGATGTGTAACACTCATGGGGCGAGCGATTTCAATAGCTTCTGCAAGTTTTTCAATGTCAATTATTCCATCAGCATTCAGAAATCCAATCACCACGCCATCACATGCAATCTCCTTACAAAATTCTATATCTTTTCTTATGACTTCAAACTCGAGATCTGAATAAACAAAATCTCCTCCGCGAGGACGTATTAAAACATGGAGTTTGATATGCAGTTTTCCTCTTGCAAGCATGAGTGTTCCCGGGCTTGGAGTGGTTCCGCCTTCGTACAGGTTATCGCAGAGTTCAATCCTACCGGCACCTCCGGTTTGGGCATTGAAAGCAGATTGTAATGAGGTGGCACAAACTTCGATGAGCATACAAATGAGTTCTCTGGTTTTGAAGTCGTAAAAATATCAATTAATTGTTAACTTTGTCTTTTAATAAATCAGTTTTTGTGTTTAATGTAGATGGAAATATTAACTATTGGAAAAATACTGCTGAAAGTAATCTTGTTACAGCAGGTATCCTATTTGATAACAATCAATTGGTTGAGGGATTGTTTTTTTGCCACTTGTGCATTGAAAAAATACTAAAGGCTTTGGTTGTTAAAGAAACCAAGACTGCACCGCCAAAATCACACAATCTAAAACATCTTGTAAACTTATCGAAGATTGAAGTGACAAAGGATGAGGAACTGTTTATGGCAGTCTTGATGAAATATATGCTTGAAGGAAGGTATCCTGAATATTATCCAAAAGCACCCCAAAAAAAAATAGCTCAAGAATATCACATGAAAACCAATACATTATTAGAATGTCTCAAAGCGAAGCTATAAATATTATTAGGAGGTACATTGATTTGCTGAGAATTAATGGCATTGAAATTAACAAGGCTATTTTATACGGTAGCTATGCCAGAAATGAGGCCAAACCCGAAAGTGATATTGATGTTATGTTAATTTCGAAAATGTTTGATACTGATAATGATTACATCCTGTCTAAACCATGGTTGTATAGTACAGATATTGACCATCGCATCGAACCGTATTCGGTGGGTTTAAAGAAATATGAAAGCGGTGACTTTTCGCCTATCCTGGATGTGATTAGCCTGGAGGGAATTGAGATTGAGATTTGATTTCATGCAAATATTCTGCATCCTCATCCGACCATTGAGATACAGATTGAATCCTTTTGTAATACTCCGATGGAGCATCCTTCTTCTTATCGTTTTTGCTTAATAAAAAATCAATGAAATCATTTATATGTTTCCTGGCATTTTCATCAAGCATGTTAAACTTTAAAACTAAATCTTCCATGCTTTTCTTTTTCACAAAGTTAATGCAAAAATAATTATAGTAGTAAAGACACACAACCCAAATCTTACTCCACCACCACCTCGTCCACAAACAACCAACACTTTCCACCGTCACCATCATGCCATTCGGGGCAAACACCCAAATTAACAGCTTTAACCTTTACAAACCTGGCGTTGGCATTGGCAAAGTCAAAACCAAATTCCTCAATAAATGCACCGTCAGTTTTAGGTGGGATTGGATTGTCAAGAATTTTTACCCTGCTGTAGCTTTTTCCATCTTCAGAATAACTTACTTCAAAACTTTTTGGCAGAAAAATCCAACTGGCTTCCCTTTGAAAAAAAGTAGCACTCACCCTGTTGATAGGTTTTACCGAACCAAGGTCGATGGTTAGTTCAAGGTCATCACCCTGAAAACCCTGCCACTGGCCGGTACGGTGATTTTTAATGCCTTTCAGCCCGTCAAGCAAAGTTTGTTCTCCCTGGCCGGGATACCTGAAATTGGCTTGAGTCTTGTATTTTACTTTCGCGCCAAGTCCCTGATGAAAGACAATGGTTTTTTCTGAAAAAGTTTCTTTCAATTTACCATCTTCAAAAATACCAGCTTTTATGGTAGTTGTGGAATCGATAATCAAAGGTTTGGTATAAATTTCTGACACAGGTGTTGGATCGCTTCCATCAATAGTAAACCGAATATCAGGTTTGTACTGCTCGGTTTCCATTTTAACCACGAACTGATTCTGTTCTTCATCAAAATCGGTAACAAAATCCACAGCGTAGGAACCTTTGGAATAATTGAGATTCATCGCATCAAAACGGTCGAACTGATGATTAAGCCGGCCACGAAAACTATCCCAATCCAGATTTTCTTTAGGCGACCAAAGCACCTCTGCAAGTGCTGTCATCCTTGGAGTGCTCATATATTCGGCATGCTCCGGTGTTGAGATGTATTCTGTCCAAACATTTCCCTGACCACCCAGAACATGTTTGGCTTCTTTTTCATTTAAAACGGGAGGTGTTGGATCAAATCCATAAACCATTTTCAAGGTTGTAAATCCGCCAATGCCTGCCGGCTCAAAATCGGGATTGGCCTGGTAGTAATCGAAATAGCAGTGCGAAACCGGCGACATCACTACATCATGCCCTTGACGGGCCGATTCGATACCACCATCAAATCCACGCCACGACATAACCGTAGCTTCCGGTGCAAGCCCACCTTCCAGAATTTCATCCCAGCCAATTAATTTTTTACCTTTGCCGTTCAAATATTTTTCCATCCGTTTAATGAACCAGCTCTGCAATTCATGCTCATTTTCCAATCCTTCATCCTTGATTCTTTTTTGGCATTTTTTACAATTTTCCCACACAGTTTTGGTGGCCTCATCACCCCCAATGTGTATGTATTCGCATGGAAACAACTCAATCACTTCATCCAGCACTCCCTCCAAAAACTCAAAGGTTTGTTCGTTGCCAGCACAAAAAATATCAGTGTTTGGCCAGTAGCTTCCGGGCTGCACATAAAAAGGCCCTCCAGTGCACGACAACTCCGGATAAGCTGCCAACACTTCGCTTACATGACCGGGCATTTCAATTTCAGGCAACACCGTAATGTGACGATCAGCAGCATACTGAACAACTTCGCGCACTTCATCTTTGGTATA
>CAZBDF010000212.1:0-6056 GCA_964490385.1 uncultured Lentimicrobiaceae bacterium
TCGTGTGGGTATCCAACAACTGCTGATTCGTTAACCTTTGGGTGCTGGTTGATGGCATCTTCAACTTCGGCTGTGCCAATACGGTGACCCGAAACATTGATTACATCATCAATACGTCCAATAATCCTGTAGTAACCTTCTTCGTCACGCTTGGCTCCGTCACCGGTTAGGTACAGGCCTTTGAATGTTGAGAAATAGGTTTGATAGCATCTTTTGTGATCGCCATAGAGGGTACGCAACATACCAGGCCATGGGAATTTAATGCAAAGGATACCTTCGACACCATTGCCTTTGAGTTCTTTCCCTTCGTTATCAACCAGGATTGGCTGAACACCCGGAAGAGGTAATGTTGCAAAGGATGGTTTTGTAGGTGTGATCCCTGCCAAAGGAGTAATCATAATTCCACCAGTTTCGGTTTGCCACCAGGTATCAACAATGGGGCAACGGCCGCCACCAACTATATCGTGGTACCACCTCCAGGCTTCTTCGTTGATTGGCTCACCAACAGTTCCCAGAACTTTAAGGGAGCTTAGGTCGTATTTAGTAACAAAATCGGTACCCTGGGCAACCAAAGCGCGGATAGCAGTAGGGGCTGTGTAGAATTGGTTTATTTTATGCTTTTCAACAGTAGCCCAGAACCTTCCGGCATCCGGCCAGGTAGGAACCCCTTCGAACATGACGGTAGTGGCACCTGCCAATAGTGGTCCATAAACAATGTATGAGTGACCTGTTACCCAGCCAATATCGGCAGTACACCAGTAAATGTCGCCATCGCTGTATTGGAATACGTTTTTAAAAGTGTATTCAGCATAAATCATGTATCCACCAATAGTGTGTTGTACGCCTTTTGGTTTACCTGTTGATCCGGAAGTGTAAAGGAGGAAGAGTGGGTCTTCCGAATCCATTACCTCGGCTTTATTATCAGTGCTAACGCCTTCAATGGCATCATGCCACCAAATATCGCGGCCTTCGAACCAATTAACTTTCTCACCAGTTCTCTTAAATACTATGTTATGTTTAACTGTCGGGCAGTCTTCAATCGCTTTGTCGCAAATATCTTTTAGTGGGATGGATTTTGTACCACGGTATCCACCATCTGATGTAATTACGAGGTTTGATTCAGCATCATTAATCCTGCCGGCAAGTGCATTGGCTGAGAAGCCTGCAAATACGATGGAGTGGATGGCACCAATACGGGCACATGCCAGCATGGCAATTGCCAGTTCCGGTATCATCGGAAGATAGAGGGTAACACAATCGCCTTTTTTGATTCCCATCTTAAGAAGGGCATTGGCAAATTGATTTACTTTTTCAAAAAGTTCGCCATAAGTATAAGTTACAGTGGCTTCCTTAGGATCGTTGGGCTCCCAAATGATGGCAGCCTGATCTTTACGTTGGAAAAGGTTTCTTTCGAAAATGTTTTCGGTGATGTTTAGTTTACCACCTTCAAACCACTTAACCATTGGGGCATCTTTTCCATCAAAATGCCAATCCAATACCTTATCCCATTTCTTTTGCCAATAGTGACTTTCGGCTATCTTCGCCCAGAACCCTTCCGGGTCGGCTACACTTTCCTGGTACTTTTCGTAATATTCGGCCAGGCTTGTAATTTTGTTTGTCATAAAACTTTTACGTTAAATTAATAAATTGAGTGTTTTTGATGTTCTCAGTTGTTATTTTAAAAGAAAAAATAGACTCCAAGTAAAACCCGCACATTCCCAATGTTTTTCGTATCAGCTGCAGTTCCATCCATTTGAGGGGTTCCATAAGCAGCCAGGGTATATTCAATCTCAGGAGCTATACGGAATTTTCCAACATTGTAAATAACACGGGGTGAGAGGCGGAAAAGGTGATCGATATTTGTACCACGGGCGTATTTTGTGCCGGCAAAATCTTTATCTCCACCAAGGTTCTTTGCATATCCTCCAAATAATCCAAATTGCCATGTTTTACCATTGGTATGAATTTCACCCCAGAAAGATGTATTTCTGATGCAAGCATATTCTTCAAGTTGTCCTGTTGAATCAGATGAAGTAATTACGCCATAACCGCCAAGCATGGTCAGGTTAAAGGCGTCACCTCCATAAAAAGCATTTGCCTTTACTGTTACCTTTTTGCTTTTATACTTTACAAATGCAGAGAAGGAACCACTATTTGCAGTGTTTTTGGTTTTATATTTTTCAGGTGTAACAAGTCTTGGTGTTAGGGATTTGTAGTTGGCACTAAGCCCGATCAAAAATTCAGAGCCTTTATCTTCATTCGCTTTATAATATTCAAACCTAAGGTTGAATGCAGGGTATCCGGTATTTCTTAAATAAACTGAACTTGTTCCTGCAGGGCCGAAGCTTGCAAAATCTCTTTGTGCCAGGGCAGTAAGAATGAGGTTGAAATTCCCCAATTTTTGGGTAAGTCTTATTTGCGGGTTTCTGGAGAAAGGTTGAAACGGAACACCTGTGTTAAATGAAACAGTTCCAGGGAAACACCTGGTATTGAACATTGGATGCCAGTATTGCCCAACCAGAAGTTGGGTTTTTGGCCAGGCCAGTTTTACAAAGGCATGACGCAACCTGAATGTATTTACATCTGAATTGATGGCACCAAAAAATGCACCTTCAACAAAGCTGGAAGTTTTTGCACCTAAAACGTCTGGCCCTGTTGCTGACACCCTCAGGCGGGTTTGGATACTCAAAATATTGAAATTTGATTTGGCGTTGATATCGTCACCATTGACATCCAGGTCTTCGTTGGCCGGATACAAAAGGAAATGGCCTTCGCGTACTGAAACGGTTTGCCTCGAATCCCAAAAAATATCAGTCTTTACAAAACCTGAGAATTTAACATTGAATTTTTTTGCATCGTCCTGAGCCATTAAACCTATGCTGGAAGCAATGTAGATGGCTAAAATGAGTAGTGTTTTTTTCATTTTTAATAAGAAATTTGGTTCTGTTAATTAATTAACAGTAATAACTTTAGCCGTCAAATGTATAATACTTTTTTTGTTCTTTAAAGTTGAATCAGTCTAAATTTCACCCAATGGAAGCTGGTATTTAATTAAAGTTTTGATGTTGAATAGGGTGCGTTTTTGTAAGAAATTGTTAGGTGTTGAATATAAGTCTATTAAAATGTTTGTTGAGGTCCTGATGAATTGATTTGTCTGCCACGCCGGCAGGGTGGGCAATCTTTTTGATGTAAAATTTATACTAATTATAAATAGTTCCGGCAAGGGTTCAGGTGGATGGCAATCATTACTTTTGCCCGCCGAAACAAGCACCTGAAACGGATAGTTATTTGGGAGGTGGGAAATTGAGTTCATACGATAATCATTGATGGTCATTGATTGTCATTTATAGTCATTTTATAGCCATTGATTGTCATTGATATTTATTGATTGTCATTTATAGTCATTGATTGTCATTGAATCGATTATTAGCAATAAATGACAGCGAAGCTTAATGACGCGAAGCAAATGACAACAAATGACAGCGAAGCTTAATGACGCGAAGCAATTGACAACAAATGACAGCGAAGTAAATGATGGCATAGCCCAATTTCATTAAAGCCAAAAATTTCAAAGTAAAACAGATAATTACAAAAATAAATTCAAAATATTATGCCTGAACAATTGGAAAGGTTTAGCCTGAGTAAAGAAATGAAGTCGAAGGGAGTGCTGCAAAAAGTCGGTTTGGTTGGTTGTGGATCGATTGGGCAGGAGATTGCCTTGTGGGTTAGTCAAAAAGGAATTGAAGTTACTTTTATCGACCTCAGTGATGAGCGGGTTGAGGAAGTCCTTTCACGAATGAGCCAGTCACTCGACGATTTAATCAATAAGTGGGGGATGACTTCCAGCGAAAAGAAACTTGTTCTTTCCAGGATTAAAGGTTCTATAGATTATAATGATCTCAGTGATTGCGATATTATTATTGAAACCATTAACTCGAAAAAGCCAGGCACCAGCCTGGAGGAAAGAAGGGGTGTTTTTACAGCAATAGAAAAGGTGGTTGGCGAAAAAACTGTGATTACTTCAAATACAGCAACCTTGCCCATCTCCGAACTTTCATCGGTGCTTCAACGGCCTGAGCGGGCACTGGGAATGCATTTTATCAGCCCCATTGCAAAAATTAATATTGTTGAAGTTGTGCGTCATTTCCATACTAATGATGAGTCTTACGAAATGGTTAAGAAATTTGCCGGAATGATTGGCAAAAAGGTGATTGACGTAAATGAGTCGCCGGGGAATATCAGTACCCGCATGATCCTGCCCCTGGTTAACGAAGCCTGTGCTATACTCATGGAAGGCGTTGCCTCGGTAGATGATATTGACGAAGTATTGATGGAGGTTACAGGAAATACCTTCGGGCCTTTTGAAATGGCAGATAGATATGGGGTTGATAAAATCTTGAAATGGATGGATAACCTGTACACGGAGTTTGGGGAAAATAAATACAAACCTTCACCTGTTATCAAGCGAATGGTCCGTGCCAAAATGTATGGCCGCAGGGTAGGCGAGGGCTTCTATCACTGGGAAGGAAATAAAAAGGTGGCTAAAACAGGGTCGATAAGGAATTTGGGGAGGCAATAGGGTATGATAGAGACAAGGCATGCCTTGTCTCAACAATGGTATTTGTAGCATTCATCAGATCTAATCACACCTATTGGTAATCATTTTACAATAAAAAGAAAAAATAGGATCATGAAAATAATCGTTTTAAACTGCGGAAGTTCATCCATAAAGTACCAGCTTGTTAATATGCCCGAAAATGAGGTGCTGGCCCAGGGGCTGGTTGATAAAATTGGATTGAAGGGCGCTCTTATCAAACATAAGCGCGGTGATGGCAAAGTTTTGAAAGTTGAAGGGGAAATCCTGGATCATCAGTCAGGTATTGAGTTTTTGCTTGGCATTTTAATTGACAAGGAATATGGTAGCCTCACAAATTTAGAAGAAATTCAAGCGGTTGGCCACCGTGTGGTTCATGGTGCTGAAGAATTCAGTGGTTCGGTGGCCATTACTCCCGAAGTAGTGAAAGCCCTGGAGGAATCGTCAGACCTTGCACCACTTCACAATCCACCTAACTTGAAGGGTATTTATGCCATGCAGGAATTGTTGCCGGGCGTTCCCCAGGCAGGTGTTTTCGATACTGCTTTTCATCAGACCATGCCCGAGTATTCTTACCTATACGGGATTCCATATTCGCTCTACGAAAAGCATAAAATCCGTCGTTATGGTTTTCATGGCACCAGTCATAAATATGTTTCGGCAAGGGCATGCGAAATCTTGGGGCTGGATATTGAAAAACAGAAAATTGTTACCTGTCACCTTGGGAATGGCGCTTCGATGGCTGCTGTTAAGTATGGCAAGTCGATGGATACTTCGATGGGGATGACCCCGATTGAAGGCGTGATGATGGGAACCCGGTGTGGCGACCTGGATGTTGGTGCACTCTTCCATATTATGAAAAAGGAAGATATGAACCTGAAAATTGCCAATACCCTTGTCAATAAATTCAGCGGTGTACTTGGTGTTTCAGGAATATCTTCAGATATGCGCGATGTTGAAATTGCCGCTGAAAATGGAGATGAAAGAGCTGAAGTTGCTTATAAGATGTACGCGTACCGTGTGAAGAAATATGTTGGGGCTTATGCAGCCGCAATGGGCGGTGTGGATGTAGTTGTATTTACCGGCGGCATTGGCGAAAACGATTCGCTTACCCGTGCAAATGTTATCGAAGGGCTGGAATTTTTAGGTGTTGATTTCGATTTTGATAAGAACAAAGGTGTACGCGGAAAAGAGATCATCCTATCAAAACCCGAATCCAGGGTTAAGGTTATTGTTGTCCCAACTAACGAGGAGATGATGATAGCAAAAGATACTTATGAGATTGTTAGCAAGTAAACGTTAAAGGGATGCTATCCCTTGTTTTCATGTGCTTGCAACTTTTTTCCAAATCATTGCATTCTTGAGGTTGCACCGTCTGCTTCAAGTAAGGGAAGGGATAGCATTCCTCTTAAAACACAAAACCCTGTCAGCGTTTCAAACTCTGACAGGGTTCTTTATTTTA
>CAZBDF010000212.1:6156-7863 GCA_964490385.1 uncultured Lentimicrobiaceae bacterium
GAAAAAAGCTCAAAGCTTACCCCATGGCCAATTCCAGAAATCGAATCAATTTCTCCATTTACTTCATGGATATTAAATCCGGAACTTAGCAGGGTAACATCAAAGTTATAGGCTTCAACTGAGGTCCAAATTCCATAATTCTCGATAACACCCTGGTTGAGTTCATAATCAATATCGTTTATTGACATACGGTTTTCGGGTTCATTCTGATTGTCGTCATCATCTTTATTGCAGGCTACAAAAATTACACTCATTGCCAAAAGGGCAAAAATCAATACTTTTAAATTTTTCATTAGGATTGTTTTTAGGTTTGGAAAATGAATTTGATGAAATGGAAATATGCATCTATTTTTTGAATAGACAACAAAACGCCTTTTGAGACAGGATATTTTGAATTTGGTGGAAAACAGTGAGCGAGGTTTTTCATCTTTCCTAAAAAAAAAACTGACAATCACGATGTTATTGGGAATGTCAGGTTTTAGCTTTTTGAAGAAAAGGATCATAAAAAATCACTATTGATAGCCCGCTATCGATATTTTTAATTTATCAGATGTTGTTGTCATTTTGTATATTAGACGTGAATCTTCACTGGTCATGTGGATTTATTTTATCCGTTATATCTGTGCTAATCCGCGTCAGATCTTCCCAATTGTAGCCTCTTCCCATCCAATGGTTTTAATTTTCAAATTTGCACATCAGCAAATTTTCAAATTTCCAAATTAATTTAGGCCCTTATCTCGGTATCGATGCAATATCTGCGATAGCTTCCAGGGCAGCATCAACGTGTGCCTCAGTATTGAAGGGGCCAATGCTTAAGCGTACTGTACCGTGGATTTTATCAGTACCGATGCCTGTATGTACCAGTGGTGCACATTGTAAACCTGTACGTGAAGCAATATTGTAATCCACATCAAGCATCATTCCCACATCTCCTGAGTCAAATCCTTCGATATTGATGCTCAATACAGGGTTTTGATTTTTGGTGTTGTTGGCGCAGTATGCAATTACTTTATCGATGTTTTTTACTCCATTTCTCAGTTTATCATAAAGGGCATATTCCTGCTTGTGCAAATTTTCCATGCCTTGCTCCAATACCCATTTTACACCGGCATGAATTCCGGCAACGCCAACCGTGTTTAGCGTACCACATTCGAGGCGGTAAGGATATTCGACAAGGTGGGTCTTTTGCGCCGAACGTACACCAGTTCCACCAAAGCGGGTTCCTTTTACGGGTAATTCCTTCGAAACATAAGAACCACCGATCCCGGTAGGTCCCATCAAGCATTTGTGTCCGGTAAATGCAAGGGCATCAATTCCCATTTCAACCACGTCGATAGGTACAGCACCTGCGCTTTGGCTGGCATCCACAAGGAAAATTACACCAGCGTTTTTGCAAACTTCACCAATTTCTTTCAGTGGTTGGATGGTGCCAATTACATTTGAACTGTGGTTAACGATTACCATTTTTGTATTCGGCTTGATGGCTTTTTTGATGTCATCAGGATGAACAAAACCATTTTCATCAAATGGAACATGGGTAAGCTCAATTGTTCCCCATTCCTCGAGGTGGTGTAAAGGGCGTAAAACTGAGTTGTGTTCAAGCATGGTGGTTACAACATGGTCGCCTTTTTCGGCCAAACCCATAATAAGCATATTCAGTGTATCGCTTGCATTGTAGCTAAAAGTTAAACGATTAGGATCGTCACC
>CAZBDF010000213.1:0-7857 GCA_964490385.1 uncultured Lentimicrobiaceae bacterium
TAATTTATCTGGTGCTTTATTTTTTCGGGGTGCAAAGGTAGGATAAAATGCGTTAGTGCATGAATCTGATAATGTGATATTGCGCCACTAAATGAATTTATTGTATTTTTACGCTTAAAAAAATCATGCATCACGAAAAATATATTTGGAGAAACCCGGAAATCATGCTTGGTAAGCCTGTAATTAAGGGTACCAGAATCACTGTGGAACTTTTAATTAGAAAGTTTGCTGAAGGTTATACAGTGAAAGAAATTATTGAAAGCTACCCTCACCTTGGCACAGAACAAATTTATGCTGCCTTGGCCTATGCTGCAGACATTATAGCCAATGAAGAAATTTTGGAGGGAGCTTGATTATTATTGATGAAAATATTGATCGAAAAGTTACCCAAAGTTTAATTGACTTTGGGTTTGAGGTATTGTCAATAAAGGAGAACTCACCTGGAATATCAGATAAAGAAATAATTAATATTGCCAAATCAACAAAAGGAATAATTTTAACGGAAGACAAAGATTTTGGCGAGCTCGTGTTTTCGCATCAGATTTCTGATTGTTCAGTTATTTTTTTGAGATATAAAAAACCTGAGATCCAGGATATCATAAAGGCGCTGATACATACTGTAGGTATTTATGTTACAAAACCCGGGCTATTTTTCATAACTATTACCAGGTCTAAAATCAGGGTCAGGAGTATTTAGTGTACTTCCATTGTAATGGGCTAATAAATGATAAATTGCCCAATGTAATAGGCAATATCATAAATATGGATTGAATTGTCAGGCGGCATAAAGTTGTTGTACAAATTACTCACAGCAAATTCAGTTATCTGTTATCTCAGCAATCTTAGCAGGATCCTTAAAACTCATTTCATAAAGAAAATCAGGATCAATATCCAGCGGGCCCAACTTTTCAGTTCCGTCAAGTTCTTTCATTGTTAATCCATCCTCCCAATAAATGGTAGTCCCATCGCATTTCACCTGGTAAAACCTATCTTTATTCAAGAGTTGAAAATAAGAATTATTGGGTTTACTTTCTTTTCTATCAATAAAACTTTTTAAGTCAATGGTGCGCACCTCTTTATTATTCCACAAACAAGTGATTTTATATGGCTCAACATCCATTATTTTAACTATCCATTTCATATTGTCCTCCTTTTATTGAAGTGGTTGAATTTTACTAAATGTTTGAATTTCTGCTCTAAGATTATTGAAATTGATCATTAATTCCTCAGAATGGATGTCAGCCCAAACCTGAACCATTTTTAATTGTCTGCCGGGCAAGCTGCCTTGAAGAACCTCACCTGTCTCAATCTCAATCAATGCCCTATATTCATTATAAACGACATGGAAATGCGGGGGATTATGATCGTTACCAAACATTTGCACTACTATCCCGAAGAATCTACAAATTTCTGCCTTTATAAGTTTTTTTATCTACAACAAAAATAGTAATTATTAATAACTCCTGGCAAACCACACTACCTCCTTTGAGTCACCCTCCTATTGAAACATCATCCCTTTTGAAAATGAAAATTATATCATCAAGGTATCACCTCCCCGGATAATACTACTTTTATCCTTCCATTGAAATTGATAATTATGAAGCATGTTATTCTCTCAAAAATCCTAATATCTTTTGCATACCTTTTTATAGTAACAATACTTTTTAGCTGTGCCAAAGCAACAAAACCAGATTTCACCGCAAAAGAACTCAACACCAACTGGCAGTTTAAAAACCTGGTTGAATCAAACTGGTTGCCGGCCGAAGTTCCGGGAACAGTCCATACTGACCTGCTTGAAGCTGGAATTATCGAGGATCCCTTTTTCAGGGACAATGAAGAAACATTGGAGTGGATTGAAAATGAAACCTGGGTTTATCAAACTTCTTTTGATTTGAATGATGATCTGCTTATTAAACAAAACCTTCAACTAGTTTTTGATGGACTGGATACTTATGCAGAAGTTAAGCTCAACGGGCAGCATTTGCTGAATACTGATAACATGTTCCGCAGGTGGACGGCCAATATTAAACCGTTTGCAAAAGCAAAAAACAATCTACTTGAAATTATCTTTAGCCCGGCTGTGATAGAGGATTCCATCAAAGATGCGAAGATGAATTACCGCCTGCCCGATGTTCGGGGCTATTCGCGCAAAGCGCCTTATCAATATGGCTGGGATTGGGGTCCGCGATTTGTGACTTGCGGAATATGGAGGCCGGTGAAAATTGAAGGTTGGAATGAGATAAAAATTGATAATTATCAAATTGTTCAAAAGGAAGTGAGTGAGGAGAAAGCTGAAATTGATTTTGTGATAAACCTTGAGACGAACCCTGACAGGATTCAAAACCCTGTCAGGGTTGAATTAGAAATAAAATCTCAGGGCAATTCAATTGTTACTCTACAAATCGAATTAAACCCAGACCGGGATAAAATTCAAATCCCACTTTCAATCGACACCCCAAAACTATGGTGGTGTAATGGGCTGGGTGATCCAGACCTTTATGATTTTGATTTAAAACTGTTTTCCGGAAATACCATCCTGGATCAAAGGAGCGGGCATTTTGGGGTACGGGAAATTGAATTGGTCCGTGAAAAGGATGCTACCGGGGAATCGTTTTATTTTAAACTCAACGGGCAGCCTGTTTTTATGAAAGGTGCCAACTATATCCCCATGGACAATTTTACGCCGCGGGTTACAATGGAGGAATATGAGAATTTACTCAACTCGGCGGTCGATGCCAATATGAACATGCTGCGCGTGTGGGGTGGTGGGATTTATGAGGAGGATGTTTTTTATGATCTCTGCGACGAAAAGGGAATTTTGGTTTGGCAGGATTTTATGTTTGCCTGTAATATGTATCCCGGCGATCCGGCCTTCCTGGAAAATGTAAAGCATGAAGCCGAAGACAATATCATCCGTCTGCGCAATCATCCATCAATTGCCCTTTGGTGTGGCAACAACGAGGTGGACGAAGGCTGGCACAACTGGGGCTGGCAAAAATCGCTGGGATATTCCGTGGAAGATTCTACCGAAGTCTGGAAAAACTACAAAGCTGTTTTTCATCAAATTCTACCGGAAGTTATCCAAAAATTTGATCCGACGAGAGCCTATCATTCTTCCTCGCCGACAATAGGGTGGGGGCATGAAGAGAGCCGGCAAACTGGTGATTCACACTATTGGGGTGTGTGGTGGGGCGAGGAGCCATTTGAAATATATGAACAAAGGGTGGGAAGGTTTATGAGCGAATATGGTTTCCAGGGCATGCCTGAGCTTTCAAGCATCGAAACATTTACTTTGCCTGAAGACCGTGAAATTGGCTCAGATATAATGCAGGTGCACCAAAAGCATCCCCGGGGCACTGAATTGATCCAAACTTACATGGAGCGTGATTACATTGTCCCGGATGATTTTGAAGATTATATTTACATCAGCCAACTCTTGCAGGCCGAGGGCATCCGTATCGCTTTGGAGGCACACCGCCGGGCAATGCCCCACTGCATGGGGACACTCTACTGGCAACTGAACGATTGCTGGCCGGTTACATCCTGGGCGTCGCTCGATTATTATGGCAAGTGGAAAGCCCTACATTATTTCGCGAAAGATGCCTTTGCCGAAACACTTGTTTCGCCGGTGATTGAAGAAGATGAGTTGAAGGTTTATGTCGTTTCGGATAAAACCAAAGATTACGAGGCTGCACTAGAAATGAAGTTGATCGATTTTGAGGGGATAGAATTATGGTCGCTCGAAAAAGAATTAACTGTAAATGCTCAAACCAGTGAAGTCGTTTTCGCTGTTCCGCAAGCCAACTTGCTCAAAAACCATGATCCTGGCAAAGTTGTTTTTGTTGCCAAAATCTTTTCAGATGATAAGCCTATCTGTAGAAATCTATTTTACTTCAAAAAGGTGAAAGACCTTCATTTGCCAAAAGCTGAACCTGAAATTAGTGTTGAGGAAGTAGGGGAGGGCTATAAACTAACCATCACCAGCAAAAAGCTGATCAAAAATCTTTTTCTTGAAATGCCAGGTATTGAAGGGCGGTTTGATAAAAACTTTTTTGATGTGCTGCCGGGGGAAAGTGTTGTTGTGATTTATCAAACCAATGAGCAGATTGAAGGATTTGAAGATTTGTTGAAATGGAGGTGTGTGGAGTAGATTTACGTTTTCTCTGTGCCTTAGTGTCTTCGTGGTTAGAATTTTTACCACAGAGACACGGAGGCACGGAGGGTGAAAAAAGTTTGTCACCAAATCACCAGGACACGAAGGATCCCAAAAGGAAGAAAAATAAAAGGAAATAATTATCGCTTAGTCGTGAAAATGAATTTTGATTTAAACACTGTTTGGATTAAGTTCATTGGAACACACGACGAATACAACAAGATTGATCCACATATAATATGATATTATGAGCTGGTCTATTATTAAAACAGAAAAAGACTATTTAAAGGCTTCGGAAAGGCTTGAAGATATTTTTGATTCAACACAGGGCGATTCAACTTTTGATGAAGCCGAACTAATTGTTATGCTGATGGAGAATTACGAAACTGAGACCGAAGCTGAGTTTCCTGAGCCGGATCCTATTGAAGTATTGAAATTCAAAATGGAGCAAAAAAAACTTCGGAACAAAGATTTAGCAGAGATTATTGGCGGAAAAAGTAAAGTTTCAGAAATTCTTAATAAGAAAAGAAGGCTTACGCTTTCGATGATAAGAAAAATCAACAAAGCACTGGAGATACCTGCAGAAACACTTATCCAGGACTATGAACTGGTTCATTAAATTCAAATTGATAAAATGTGTAAATCAGTGACAACTCCGGTTTAGAGTCTTTCCATAAAGTCGGACTTTTTTGATTTAAGATTGGCGATTAACGATTTATGATTTTTGATTTTATTGGAGGACACTAACATCTGAGATCAAAAATCACCAATCTGCAATCATAAATTGTTTTTGTTCAGTTTAAATCAGACTCTATTTAGTCGCTTTAACACACCAACATTGCAATAAATTAAACCCCTTCCACCTCCTCCAACTTTTCCCTGGCTTCTATCGCCGGTTTAAAGCTTGCATCGGCAGCAATCCAAATTTCATTTGCCAGCCTTAAATGTTCGAGTGCTTTCTCGTCTTCACCCAAATTCAGGTAAATTAACGCTGCTTCAAAACTTACTTTCGCGTTATAAGGATAGTGTTTCAATGCATCAATAATGTATTTTTCAGCCTCTTTGTTTTCGCCCAGTTCGCGATAGCACTCGCATAAATAAATATTCAATGAATAACTGGTTGGTTGCAGCTCACGGAAAGTTTGGAAATTTTCGATGGCTTTTTCGTATTCCCCCCGCATTTCGTAAATTCTCCCATATGCAAAATACACGTTGGCCAGCAGGCTTTCTTCACCAAAACCTTTGGCCAGTTCTTCCGCTCCCGGAATTTCTGCTTCAGCCTTGTCGGGATCTTCAAGTTCGAGGTAGGCAAACAGATAGCCAAAAGAAGCCACCTTGTCGAGTGGAGGTTCAAATTCCGCCTTTATTTTCTCTAAGATTTCAAAGGCCCGCTCGTTTTGCCCGGCTTCGATGTAATACCCGATCGTAAAAGCCCGCTGGACAGAGACCTGCAAGGGAGTCATAATTTCCTGTGCCAGGTTCACGCCATTGTCAAAATAATGGAGGCTTGAATTGATTTGGCCCCTTTGCCGGAATAATGATGAAATAGCACGATAAACATCCAGGCTATCCTGGGTGGTTTTGCAATCCTCCATTAGTTCAAAGAGATGCTTTTCGGCAAGGTCGAATTGGCCGGTCCGCGATTCGATTTTCGCAAGATCAATCGAGATAGAAATAATTGAAGGTTCAAGCAAATTGGCTTCACCATAATACTCACCGGCCATTTCAAATTCAGCATTCTTCATATAATGCTCACCTATTTTACTGTACGACTGGTAATCCTTGGGAAATTGATCTGCGTACATTTTATAATACATCAGGGCTGAATCAGGTTTGCCAACTGCCTCCATCAAATCGCCAATCGTTATCAAATACGCGTATTGCTCCGGGTCAAGCCTAAGAATGGTTTTATAGGTTTCAATAGCACCGGCATTGTTGCCACTCATCATGTATCTCTGGGCAAGGGTGGCGTGAGCCTGGGTATCGCTTGGAAAAAGTTTGGCCCACATTTTAATTACAGCCATAGCTTTATCTGGCTTTTGATCCATCAAATAATTAAAATACTTTATTTGGAATTGCGCCCGCTCCGGCACTTCATCAACAAGGCTCATTGCCGATTGTAATGCCAAAGTTGCTTTATCTGGTTGATTGGCGCTAAAATAAATATTCGCGAGGGTTAAATAGCCTATCGCGAAACCAGGGTCTTCCTCAACAGCTCCTTCAAAATAGCTGATACCTTTTTCCCAATCACGTTGCAATAATGCTTTGTGTCCTAGCGAAAAGTACTCAAGGCTTTTCATGCTTCCGGTAAAAATTTCATCAATCGGGAGATCGTCCGTGTTATTGATATGGCTTTCCGGGATACCAACATCCTGCTTTATCTTAACTGTAATTTCGTCAGTAAGGGTAAAAACGTCATTGCCCTTGAAGCTGCTCTCCGAAATCAATTTTCCATTCCTCGATTCATAAAGCTTTGTATTGAATGTATATTCACCATCCACAATAGTAAAATCTCCAACAACAAAATAATTGAGGTGGTAATAATTTGCAAATTTTTTCATCAAAGCAATTGGCAGTCCTGTACCATCAGGATATCCGGCCTCGCTGAGTTTTTCGAAAAAACTTACCGAAGAAATTGACTCAATATAAAGATCCTGCGAAAGGTCGTACTGCACCATGGTTGGAATAGTATATTGCATCCAATCCAAGGTAGTGTCATTACTTAAGTTCTCAAAACTATAGAGCGCGATTTTTTTCCTGAACTCGTTCTTCAACACGGTACGCTCAATCAATAAGCCATCCTCGTTTTCCACCATTACGGCTGTTGTTGCCGCACCAAGGTCTTTTCCCTGAAATACAACAACTGCAATTACAATACTCAGGATGATGTTAACAGGCATCCCGACCAATTCAAGCTTATGCCACTTTGCCGAACTTGCCTTGCCATGGAACCAGGCCAGCAAACCCACCGATGGCAACAATGACAGCAGTACCACCCAGGTAAGGTCGGTGAGGTAGGGCGACAATAGGTATTTAGAAACCATGGCATCCACGGCCTGGGTAATGATCCATGAACTTAAAATATAAGCCACCAAAATCTGGATTACGCGGCGGTTCCATAATTCCTTTAAAATATTTGCAGGGGTAATTTTTTGTTTTTGGGTAATTCCCTCAAGGTGAATTTCGAAAATTTCTAGGGGCTCAGATAAACCCTTGAGCGCTTTTTTACCAATCGAATGTGTTTTAATGTCCTCCTTATTGCTTATCTGAGCCCGTACATTTTCCGAAATACAAATTCCGTTGGGTGGTGCCAGTGGCTCAATACGGGCGGCGGTGTTTACAGCTGAACCGAAAACATCACCATCTTTAAATATCACATCTCCAATATGGATACCTGCTCTTATTGTCAGCTCATCATCTTTTAAAAGAAATTGGGTTTCTGTTGCAAACCTCACCGCATCCACCGCGCTGCTAAACATAATTAGCAAGCCATCGCCAATCTCTTTCACAACCTGGCCACCGTGGGATTCGACAATGGGAAAAACTATTTCGCGCTGCTTTTGAAGCAACTGCATGGTGAGTAACTCGTTTTCGGCCATCTGTTGTGTGTAGCCTACAATATCTGTAAAAACGATGGCTGCTAGTTTATGATCTTTTTTGGTCATGTGCGTGAACGAAATAAAAGTTTGTTAAGGATGGGCCGA
>CAZBDF010000214.1:0-7844 GCA_964490385.1 uncultured Lentimicrobiaceae bacterium
TTTTACCGTCGTAAATACCTCTAATTGCCAGCATATTTTTTCTTACAAAGATAAGCTTTTTTACTATTACGGTGCAACCACGAATTTAATGGAAAGAAGGACGGATTTAGGAAAAGATTAGTAGTCATCAAAAGGGCTTGAAGCCTGAAGCCTGAAGATCGAAGCCTTTAACTACGGGCTTCTGGCCTTTAAATTCTAAATTAGTAAACATCAAGTTTTTTTCTCCACTAAAATAACAGTAGAGCCAAAATTACTACAAAACCTCACCATTCAAAATAACTGTTTCCACCTTATTACTCCCATAGTAATATGGCATAAATTGAAGGTTGGGGATGGGCTTTGTGATAAATACATTCGCTTCTTTCCCAACACAAATACTTCCAAGCTCTTCGCTCAAATCCATCGCGTAAGCAGTATTGATGGTTGTGGCGTTCAAACCTTCTTCAGGGGTCATCTTGTAAAGAATGCTTGCCATCGACATGATGAGTTGCATGTTTCCTGATGGGGATGAGCCAGGGTTGAAATCACTGGCCATGGCAAGGGGCAATCCTGCGTCAATCATTTTTCTTGCCGGGGCGTAAGGCATGTTTAGAAAGAAGGCAGCACCGGGCAAAATGGTTGGCATGGTTTCGGAGTTTAACAAGGCTTCAATCTCGGCATCGCCGGTGTATTCCAGGTGGTCCACCGACAGGGCATTGTATTTTACCCCCACCTGTATGCCTCCCGAAAAGTCAAGTTCGTTGGCATGGATTTTCGGACGCAGGCCGTATTTCATGGCAGCATTCAGGATGCGGTCGGTATCTACGACAGTGAAAAATCCACGATCACAAAAAACATCTACATAATCTGCCAGTTCTTCTGCTGCTACTTCAGGGATCATCTCATTAATAATAAGATCCACATATTCAGTTTGTCTTCCTTTGTAATCCATAGGTATGGCATGTGCACCGAGGAAAGTTGATTTGATGGCCAGGGGTGAAGATTCCTTTAGTCTTTTAATGACACGCAGCATTTTTAACTCGCTTTTGCATGTGAGGCCGTAGCCACTTTTAATTTCAACCGCACCTGTACCATGGGCAATGATTTCGTTTAATCTTTCCGATGCCGAATGATATAACTCGTCTTCTGAAATATCTTGCATCTTCCTGGCTGAATTCAATATTCCACCACCACGCCTGGCAATCTCCTCATATGAAAGTCCTTTTATTTTATCAACATATTCTATTTCTCTGCTTTGCGGATAAACAAGATGTGTGTGGGAATCGCAGAACGATGGGAAAACCATTTTCCCGGTGGCATCAATTTCTTCAAAATTTTTGAAATTTTTCGATTGAAGGAATTCAGCCATTTCATCCATCTTGCCAAAACCGGATATCAAACCATCCTTAATAAATAAAAAGGCGTTTTCAACGCTGTCAATTTTGGCCATTTCTTTGCCTGAAACCTTTATTCTGGCTTGCTTTTCAACCTGAACCAGTTCCTTGATGTTTTTTATTAAAATGCTCATTTTAGTTTTTTTACAAAAGTAATTCATCTGTATCAATACCCAATTATAACTTTTCCTTCTGATGCTATTTACGGCAATGCCTACATCTGAAGGCAATAAGCAGTGCTGGTTAGCAGTTTTTCTACTGTAATATAAACTACATCTAAATAAACCAAATTTTATTACTTTTGCACCTTGTTTCGAATTTCGTATTCGCTGTGAAGCAAACCAGACAATTCTAATTAAATAATCATAAAACATTGAAAAGCATGAGACTAAACACTACCAAGGCAATTTTACTATCTATAGTTGCCCTTTTCCTAATTAGCGCATCCGGCTTTGCCCAAACCTTTGAGAAAGACTTTCAGGATGGCCAGCTCTTCGTTAAATTTAACGACAATTACGACCCGCAAATTTCTGTTGCAGCCGACAAATCTGTAAACATGACGGATGCTTCTTACTTTCAGGATATTTTTGAAAATTATGATGTTGAAAGTATGTCGCGCCCACTCGATGACTTTAATGATCCTAAATTACTCAAAACGTTTTTACTAAGCTTCAAGGATTACTACGTTTTGGATGAAGTAATTGAAATGCTGGAAGCAAAGCCGGAAATTGAGTACGCCGAAAAAGTGAATATTTACTACATAGAGTACTCACCCAACGATAGCTTATACAATTTGGTGAACGGCCCCAGTAACTGGAACTGGCACCTGGATGTTATCGATGCAGAGCAGGCGTGGGATGTTACCAAAGGTTCAGAAGACATCGTGGTAGCTATTGTGGATAATGCAATATGGTCAGCCCACCCCGACCTCGAGGATAAAATTATTGCCCAACGTGATGTAATGCATAACACCAACAATTCCAGCCCCCCGAACCAGGGAGACCCCGGTGCATGGTCGCATGGAACACACTGCTCAGGTTTGGCAACGGCTATTACCAATAACGGAATAGGTGTGGCAGGTATTGGGTTTAACACCAGCATCATTGCTGTAAAAGCTGCCCTTAACACCCAGGCCAATGGTATTTATATGATCAATGGCGTTACTTGGGCAAACCAGCAAATGCCTGATGTTATCAGCATGTCTTTTGGCGGATCGAACTATTCAGGTACCGAGCAAAACCTTATTAATGCCGGGCACAACAATGGAATTATCTACATTGCTGCCGCCGGGAACGACAACAATACCCTGGCACATTACCCTTCAAATTATGCCAATGTTATTTCGGTTGCTGCCACCGACGAGAATGATGGAAAGGCAGATTTTTCCAATTATAATCCCACCGTGGATGTTTCGGCACCCGGTGGTAGCGGAAATCCGGGGCCCGGCGGGTTGCTCAGTACAACATTTGATAATACTTCGATGGGATATTACGACTATTATGTTGGGACATCAATGGCTTGTCCTGTAGTTGCTGGCCTGGCCAGTTTAATCCGTTCAATAAATCCTGATATCACACCTGAAGATGTTGAAATGATCCTTGAAGGGACTTGTGACAATATTGACGCCCAAAACCCTGATTATATCGGAATGCTTGGCGCCGGCAGGATCAATGCTTACAAAGCTGTGATGGCAACACCTTATCAACCCGATGCGCAATTTGAAACGCCGGTTTATGTTATAACACCCGGTACATCCATTGATTTTTCGGATATGTCGATGGGATTGCCCAACTCCTGGGAATGGACATTTGAAGGTGCAAGCCCGTCCAGTTCATCTGATCAAAACCCAACAGGGATAAATTACAATACAGCCGGAACATACGATGTAACTTTAACTGTTGAAAATGCATATGGAACCAGTACTTTAACATTCGAAGATTATGTTTCAGTTACTGATGCACCCACACCTTTTGTAGTATTTTCGGTAAGCGATACCATGCCTTGTATTTGGAATGCTGTTGCTTTCGAGGATTTAACACTTTATGATCCAACAGCATGGCTCTGGGAATTTACCCCATCTACAGTTCAGTTTGTAAATGGTTCTGATGAAACCTGGCAAAATCCGGAAGTTGAGTTTCTTGCTCCCGGTGATTATACTATTTCTGTAACTGCAACTAATGTTAATGGCGCCAATACAATGGAGTTTGAAAACTTTATTATGGCCGCGGGTATGTCGCTGCCATTTGAACAAGATTTTGAGTCGGGCGAAGCGAGTACCCTCGAATTAATGTCCAACGAAAATGCAATGCTTAAAATTGATAAACGCGCTGCAAACGGCGAAGGTTTCGGTCTTCATTTTTCTGGTGGTGGATCACTTTCCGGATGGTCAGGTGGCCCTACAAATACAACCCCGGAACAAGCCTGGGAGCAAAATACAGCTTTTCATTCAAGTGCCAGCGTTTGTAACGTTGATGCTAGCGGATTCGCCGGGGTTTACTTGTTGTTCGACCTGAAGCAGACCTTTAGTTTGGGCTCTACCTTATCCAATTTCAGGGTTTTGGTCAATGATGTTGATCAGGTTGCTGATGCAAACGGAATTATGAATTTTAATCCCGAAACAAACGAAGATCCTTTTGTAAACCGCCAGTTTAACCTCAGTGATTATGCAGGTTCTACCTTCTCCCTTTCTTTCCAGGCAAGTTGCCGTCTGGTTGATTTCTTCTTTGCCGAAGGTGACAATGCTTTTGTTGATAATATCGAGATTATTGGTAGCATGGTAGGTATGGATGAATTGCTTGAAATACCATTTGATTTGATATCCGTTTACCCTAACCCAACACAGGGCACAATGAACTTCGATTATTTCAGCAATGCCGATGGGGTGATTGATGTAAGATTAACCTCCACATCAGGACAAACAGTTTATAGCAATCAGCTCAACTCAACTAAAGGAAAATTCTCTCAAACTATTGATATTTCTAACCTTAAGCAAGGTGTATATATTTTTAGTGTAAAATCAAATAACGGGGTATCTACACAAAAAATTATTGTTAATTAGAATAGATAAAAAGAGTGCAATTCAGCTATTTAAGCTGAAGCTTTCTTGAAAAATAGTATATTTTTGTGGGCAAATTTTGTAGCAATTAACAATGCTGCTAATTTGCCCACTTTTTTTTGATCAAATCAAATCCATCTTAATTAAAATTAAACCTTATGAGATTTAAACATTTACTACTTGCAATTACATTGGTATTTGCATGCTCAACACTCTTCGCCGAAAAAGTGGAGCTTAATGAAGCCCGCCAGGTCGCAACTAAATTTTACAACCAAAAGTATATGGTAAATTTCCCTCAATCTACTGAGGAGTTTTACATTACCGAGACTTTTGTCAACCGCGAGGACGATGAGCCGGTTTCCTATATTTTTAATTTCAATAATGATGGTTATGCAGTTGTTCCTGCCGATGATGCAATATATCCTGTAGTTGGTTTCTCGTTTGAGGGAGCTTATGATCCGGCAAATTTCCCCGAAAATGCACAGTACGTTGTGAATGAATTTGGCCGCCAGGTTATCCACGTAAGGGACAACAGCTATACTGCAACTGCAGAAGTTAACTCTGCATGGGAAAATCTGAGAGATGATGATGTTGAAAAATTAAGGTTTCTTGGCAACAACCGCGATATCGACCCGATGTTATTAGTAATGTGGAATCAGGATTCGCCTTATAATGCTATGTGCCCTGCTGATCCCATCGGACCTGGAGGCCATGTTTATGCAGGCTGTGTTGCCACAGCCATGTCGATGATTATGTACCACTGGAGGTATCCACAGCAAGGAACCGGGAGTCATTCTTATTACGCCTCTGGTTATGGCACACTAACTGCAGATTTTGGCCAGACAACTTATGACTATAACGGAATGGTTAATTCATGCGACAATACCTATAATGAAATGGTTGCTTTACTACAATATCATTGTGGTGTGTCTGTTGAAATGATGTATAGCCCAAATGGTTCAGGGGCTTACAGCCCGGATGTTGTGCCGGCCATCAAGAATTATTTTGGCTATGCCAGCAATGCACAGATCCTTTACCGTGGAAGCTTGATTACATGGAAAGCATACTTAAACCAGCAAATGGAATGGAGCCAGCCGGTTTATTATGCAGGATGCGATAATAGCGGCTGTCATGCATTTGTTGTTGATGGAACACAGGAGCAGGCCGATGATACCTATTACCACTTTAATTTTGGCTGGAGCGGCTCAGGTAATGGATGGTATTTGGTTACAGACGCTGGCGGATACAACCAGGACAATTCCATGGTGAGGAACTACATTCCGGATCCGGCAAATTATCCTTATACCCCACCTGAAGAGCAGGTTTTAATTACATCGCTCAACGGAACGCTTGAAGATTGTAGTGGGCCCAAGGACGATTACCAGGATGACGTTAGTTGTAGCTGGTTGATAAATCCACAAACTGAAACTGATTCTGTTTCATATATAAAAATTGATTTCAACAGGTTTGCCACCGAATCTGATGGTGACTTCGTAAGGATTTATGATGGCCCTGACACAGACTCACCTATGATTGGTGAATTCTCAGGAAATGATATTCCATCAACAGTTGTTTCTGAGAGTAACCAGGTACTCGTTACCTTTACTACCAATGCAAGTGTAACTGCCAACGGTTGGTTGCTCACCTATAAAGCCTATCAGCCGGCATGGTGTAGCGGAATGCAAACTTTTGATGAGCCCACGGGTATCTTTGGTGACGGTAGTGGAGATTTTTATTACAACAACAATACAGCATGTATGTTCCGTATCACACCTGAATATACAAATGAAGCAACATTGTATTTTAACTATCTGGATACAGAGCAAGATTATGATGTAGTCAAGGTGTTTGATTATGATACGCAAACCCTTCTGGCTGAAGTTTCTGGTAATGTTATTCCTGATCCAATCGTTTCCCCCAGTGGACAATTCTTCATTACATTTAATTCCAATAGCTCAATTCGTGGCAACGGATGGGAAGTGTATTATGAGATTGACAATGTAGGTGTTGAAGAAAACAATGTTTTCGAAGATGTAAAACTTTACCCTAATCCTGCCCAAAATCTCATTAATATCTCCTTTAAAGCACCAGGCGCAGATAACCTGGAAGTATCTATTCTTACGATAAGTGGAATGCTTGTTTATAACAATGAAGTGGGTAATTTTAGTGGAACCTACAGCGAAGCCATCAATTGTTCTGGTATGGCAAAAGGTATTTACTTCCTAAGTTTAAAAACTGAAAATGGAAACCTGGTAAAGAAGCTTGTGATTGAATAGGCCGTTTCTTTATTAAAATATTATTGAAGCCGGGTTTTGTGACCCGGCTTTTTTTTATGCCACAAAAAAAACTACACTGCCGATCTGGCTTTTCGTAAACTGAGTTTTTCCAACCTTTTTTTGAGCATTTTCAAGTGCTTTCCTTTGTCATTTAAATTGATGAAAAAGTAAAAAAGGGCAATGATCAATGCGATAGTTCCGATGCTTAACGAATAAAATAGAATGGTGTAAAAACGGTCATTTTCCATTTCTGCCTTTCTACTTCCCGATTGGGCCTTGCGGGCTAATACACTTTCGATTTCTGAAGTGCTGCTGTTACTGTTGTGGTCTTGTTTTTTACTCTGTGCAGTATCGCTGGATTGCTCAATTGCAGTGCCAGGCTTAGTTTGTTGGGCTATTACAAAAGTCATTGTTCCGGTATGATTTGTAGCATGGGTAGAATGAGAAGCTAGGGTGCATATAAATGGCAGGAATAGCAAAACAAATAAACTGCTTTGCAAGACTTTGTGGTGGGTTAAAACAAAGTTTTTTTGGCTGACATGGCTCGGGATTATGTTAAAGATATCCATAGGTTTAGGTTTTTGCACTTGAGTTGACTGCCAAAGATACATCAGTTTGGCCCGAAATCAAAGCTTTATGTTAAAAAAATTTAAGGTTTCCTATAGCCTGAATTATTCATGAAAACTGATAATATAAATATCAATAGCCCCGTCCTTTAGGTCGGGGTCTATGATTGACACCAGATACCCTCCCTTGAAAATTTGAAAAAGTTTATTTTTTTATTTTTAAACTTTTTCAAATTTTCAAGGGGCGTCAGGTCGCTTATTTCAATCCCCGCCTTAAAAGACGGGGCTATTGATCCGCCAGCATTATTTATTCATGAATTAATTAGGATAGGCAGCTTCTTAGTGCTGTTTTGTTTTTCTGTTAGGTTTTGTAATTATTTATAGTGAAAAAAAGATAAAAAAGCTTGTTATTATGAACATATGTGCATTACCTTTGCGAAAAATTTATTTATGCCGCGACCACAAAATAATCGAATTGTCCATGGGCCACCTCATTTTAATGCTTTTAAACCTATTGGAGTTAAAGCCCTTGATTTGGATGAAGTGCGATTAACGCTGGATGAATTTGAAGCCT
>CAZBDF010000215.1:0-7830 GCA_964490385.1 uncultured Lentimicrobiaceae bacterium
AGAATTTAAAAATCCTGACAAAAAAAATGTTATTTTTAATGTCAGGATATATATTGTTTGAGTGATGGGTCTGTTTATTAATGACTTGAGCCCTGAAAAATATTTTAGGGCTGCCATTATTTTTTTTAATGTAAGAGCTAAAATTTTGTAAGCTTATTAAAAGGTTTGCTTTATCAATTGATTTTTAAAATCCATTATTTCGGTCTCTACAATCTTTTCGTTTGATTTTTTAGAGATTCTCATCATTGCATTATCAATAATAGTAACTTTCTTATTATAAGCCCTACACCATTTACAAATGGCAAGGTGGCCTTTCAGTCGAATATTCTCTAGAAATCCTATGGGTTGTGCAGAAGCTTTTTTTTCGATGAGAAAAGTTGCCTTTTCACATGAAAATACTAGTTTATGCATCATATTTTCCAATATCTTATTCATTTTCCATAGTTTTAGTTTCAAGACACTCTCTAACCTGCAATCTGCCCCGCTGAAGGATTTTCCATAGATTAGTCGTTGTTATACCTATTTCCTGACAAATTTCAGGTGTTTTTCTTTCTTGCAAATAGTAAAGCTTTATGGGAATTTTCCACTTAGGCGCCAGGAGTTCTATACAGTTTTCAAGTATGTGATCAAATTCAGCATAGTCTCCTGCTATAGTGGCGTCATCCCAAGATCCTAGAAGACTATCTCCATTTTTCCAATTACCAGCCTCATCGAAAAAGCTTTCGAGGCTTATTTTTGCCGGGGTTTTATAAATCTTTCGATAGTAATCGGCTACTTTGTTTTTAAGTATGGTATGTAGCCATGTTTTTGCAGAGCTATTCCCTTTAAAGGATCCGTATCCTGAATACGCGGCCATAAATACATCTTGCACAATGTCCTTAGCCTCTTCTTTATCAGAAACTAAATAGATAGCCCTGTTCAGAAGTTCTGCTGAGTGTAGCTCTATCCATTGTTCTATTTGTTTTTCTTTTAGCATTTAATCGGAACTAACTATTTTATGATTATGATAAGTTTCATATTTTATATTTGTCAAAGATAAAAAATATTTGAAATCAGGGCCTCGCAACCTGGGGAAGGGCTGCACGATAAATTGCACAGATTCAAAAATTTCAATTTTTTACTTGGCACACAACTATACCATATTTACAATACTTTTATCTTCCTAATACCACCACAACCTTCCTGGCATCATCCAGTCTCTGTGGATTAAAAACAGTATGCTATTTTCCTCCTACCCTTTGGTCATATCCGCACATCATTTGTCGGATAACGGACACTTCGATTTTATTAAACCTTTTTGGAATTGCCATAAGCCGCTAACATCGAAAGTCTTAATTTCGTTGGCATAAATCATGTTAACTCAAAGCCTCATTTTATTTTTTATGCTAAAAAATTACTTTAAAACTGCTTTTCGCAGTTTGATCGTTAACAAGGGGTTTTCGGTGATCAACATCATCGGACTGGCCATTGGTATGGCCGCCGGCATTTTAATCATGCTTTATATTTATCATGAACTGAGCTATGATAAGTACCATAAGGATCATGAACGGATCTACAGGGTTGCAGTAAATGGAAGGATGTCGGGTGATTTTTTTGATGTGGCCGTTACACCGGCTCCCATGGCGGCTTCACTCAAGAACAAATTTCCTGAAGTGGAATCTTCGGTTTGCCTCGACCAAATGTCGCAGCAGGCGTTGTTTCGCCGGGGTGAAAATGTGTTTTTTGAGAAGGATGTCTATTTTGCCGATTCCATGTTTTTTCAAATTTTCGATTACAATCCGCTTATAGGTGATATCGAAACAGCGTTGTATGAGCCCTTTTCGATGGTGATTACCCAAAGTATCTCAACGAAATATTTCAAAAAGGAAAATCCAATTGGCCAGGTTGTGCAATTGAACGATCAGTTTAGTTTTAAAGTTACTGCGGTTATTGAAGATCCTCCCCTGAATTCTCACTTCAGGTTTCCTGTTTTATTGTCATGGGCTTCCGTAGAAAAGATGAATCCCAACAGAAATTTCAGATCATGGGGCTCACTGGGTTTTTACACCTATGTTAAACTTTACGAAAATATTGATTTGCCTGCTTTCGAATCAAAGATTGAAAAACATATCATGACCAGTTTGATTGAACAATCAGGGGAATCGTCAGATGCCTTTAAGGATGTTCAGTTGGAGTTTAATTCCTATCTGCAACCCATCGAAGATATCCACCTGCATTCCAACCTAATGGCTGAATTGTCGCCCAATAGTGATATTTCTTACATCTATACTTTTGCTGCCATAGCACTAATTATCCTGGTAATCGCCTGCATTAATTTTATGAATCTGACTACTGCACGATCGGCGCGACGTGCTAAGGAGGTGGGTGTACGTAAAGTACTTGGTGGACATCGTAGGCAACTCCTTTCGCAGTTCCTCACCGAAAGTGTAGTGATGAGTTTTATTGCCCTTGTACTTGCAGTATTGATTGTAGAAATAGGATTTCCTGTTTTTAACGATTTGCTGGGGAAGCAGTTGAGTATTGATGCACTATCCAACCCATTGTTTATAGGTTTTTATGTAATCCTGGCCCTTGTTGTGGGATTGTTTGCCGGAAGTTATCCTGCTTTTTATCTGTCGGCATTCCAGCCCGCAAAGGTATTAAAGGGAGGTGCTACTAAGGGAAGTAAGCATGTGTTTATGCGAAATATCCTGGTTATTTTCCAATTTACCATCTCTATTATTCTGATTATTGGCACTGGGTTGATTTATAAACAACTCGATTTTGTAAGGAATAAACGCTTGGGTTTTGATAAGGAGCATGTTATGCAAATCCAATTACGCAACGATCGTTTGCAGGAAAAGTGTAATATTTTGGTTAATGAATTAAAGAACCTGCCCGAAGTTATTAATGCTTCGGCATCTACTTCAAGCCTGGGTAGCGATACTGATGGAACAGCCTATTTCCCCGAAGGAGAAAGCGATACAGAACCATGGTTGGTGTTTAACTCGGGGATCGACTACAATTATCTGGAAACCATGGGAATGGAATTGATCATCGGAAGAAATTTTTCGGCTGATTACTCCAGTGACAGTGCAGCCCTGATTTTAAACGAAACTTTATGGAAAAAGTTAGGATGGGGCGATGAGGCAATAGGTAAAAAGATAAAACCTGGTGACCCGGGCAGTGAATTTGCTTACCATGTTATTGCGGTTGTGAGCGATTTTCACTTCGAATCACTTCATGGTAAAATTGAACCTTTTGCTTTTTATTTACAGGAAACCCATTGCCGGAATATCAGTATCAAGATCCAATCCGGGAATATGAAAAAAAGCATTGAAGAGATTGGTGATAAATGGACAGAAATAGAACCTGGCTTCCCTTTCGATTATACTTTCCTCGACCAATCTTACGATGAGCTCTATTATGCGGAACAGCGTATTGGAAAGCTTTTCGTTTATTTCTCGGTTATTGCCATATTTATTGCCTGTCTGGGATTGTTTGGACTAGCGTCATTTATGACAGAACAACGCACCAAAGAAATTGGTGTAAGAAAAACCTTCGGCGCCTCTACTCTTGCACTTTCTTTTATGATGATTAAGGATTTTACGCTTTGGGTATTGATCTCCAATATTATTGCATGGCCGCTCGCATTTTACTTTTTCAATCGCTGGCTTCAGGCCTTTGCTTTCAGGATAAATATGTTTGAGGAGTGGTACATCTTCCCGTTAGCCGGAATTGTTTCATTCTCCATTGCAATATTAACCGTTGTTTACCAGGTTTTAAAGGCGGCCAATTCCAATCCAATCGATGCCTTGAAGTATGAATGATAAATTCAGAACTCCTGACTCAGTACAAAAAATGATGTCGAGAAATGGATATAGATTTTTATCTTCGGTACTAGTGACAACTAGTTGTAAAGTGTCGAAATGAATAAAAAGTACCTTCCAGGTTTCGCGTTTAGGAACATGACGGAATTTAATAACAATGAAGTCTTATTAGCAAAAACCTGGAAGATCTCTACCAATAAAGTCAACCACAAAGCTTAAATACATGGGTCTTGCCATCAAACATTGAGGCCATCGAACGTAATCGCACACGCTGTGTACAAAAACGTACATATGTCCTGGGTTTTGAGGATAGTTTCGACTCTAAGTTGTTGGATGAAAAACGTTTATGCAGTATGGCACAAAAAGTGATTTGTGTGTGAAATGAAAATTGATTTTAGTTAGCAACCTTCGAAACGAAATAACTTTCAATGAATATATTAAAGCTTCAGAATATCCACAAATCCTATGCAATGGGCGCCAACAAATTGCATGTGCTCAAGGGCATCGACCTTGAAATAGAGCAGGGCGAAATGGTTTCGATCATGGGATCTTCCGGTTCTGGAAAATCAACCCTGCTGAATGTGATTGGATTGCTCGATAATCACGATGAAGGGAAATACTATCTGAACAACGACGAGATGAAGGGCCTCAACGAAACCAAAGCTGCCCATTTGAGAAATAAATACATTGGCTTTGTATTTCAGTCCTTCAACTTAATTTCTTTTAAAAATGCCATGGAAAATGTTGCCTTGCCGCTTTATTATCAAAAAGTCAGCCGGAAAAAGCGCAACTTGAAAGCTATGGAATATCTCGATAGAATGGGATTGAAAGATTGGGCAGACCATATGCCAAACGAACTTTCGGGTGGGCAAAAGCAACGCATCGCCATTGCCAGGGCATTGGTCGCCAAGCCTCAAATCATCCTTGCCGACGAACCTACTGGAGCCCTTGATTCACAAACTTCACAGGAAGTAATGGATATCCTTAAAGAAATTAACGACACAGGAATTACGATCCTGATTGTTACCCACGAAAACGATATTGCCCATCGTACCAATCGTATCATCCGACTCAAGGATGGATTAATAGAATCTAATGTCAAGAACGGCAAGAAACATCACTATTCTCAATCATTAGCAAGCTAAGCGCCTATGTTCGACCTGGATAAATGGCAGGAAATTTTCAGTACCATTAAGAAAAACAAATTACGTACTTTCTTGACGGGGTTCAGTGTAGCCTGGGGCATCTTCATGTTAATTGTCCTGTTGGGTTCAGGTTATGGATTGGAAAATGGTGTGAAGAAAGAATTCGAAGGCGATGCCGTGAATTACCTTTCAATCAATAGTGGAATTACAAGCATGCCATATAAAGGGTTGAAACCTGGTAGGTTTATCCAGTTTGAAAATGACGACCGTGATATGATGGACAATATGGAAGAGGTTGATAAAGCTTCATCGAGAACTTATGTTTTTGGAAATCAATCCATATCTTATGGAACCGAGTTTGGGGCATTCGATATTTTCGCCATTTCGCCCGAATATTATTATGTAGAATCGCTAAGGCTCACTGAAGGTAGCCGTTACATCAACGATAAGGATGTGGAGGATTACAGGAAAGTGGTGTCACTTGGCAAGGTAGTTAAGGAAGCCCTTTTTAAGGATGAAGATCCCCTGGGGAAATATGTAAAAATCAATGGAGTCCCGTTCAAGGTAGTTGGTTATTTCGATGATCCGGGTGGCGACAGGGACGAGTCCAGGGTTTATATTCCCGTATCCACAGCCCAAAGGGTTTTTAATATGGGCAATTACATCAGGAATGTTTGCCTGATGTTGGATGATGCAAGCTCCGAGGAGAGTCAGCAAGTGATGGAGGAGGCCAAAACACTGTTGGCACAAAAATATAAGTTCGATGCACAGGATCCGAGGGCATTGTTTACCTATAATTCAATTGAACAGTTCCAGCAATTTATGGATCTATTTGCCGGCATCAGGTTATTTATTTGGATTATCGGTATCGGGACTATCATTGCCGGCATTGTAGGAGTGAGCAATATCATGATGATTGTGGTGAAGGACCGTACAAAAGAAATTGGCATCCGCAAGTCGATGGGTGCTACACCAGGTTCCATCATCAGTTTGATCCTTCAGGAGTCAGTTTTAATTACAGCTTTCGCTGGATACATCGGATTGGTTTTGGGAGTTGGCCTGTTGGAAGTAGTTTCGATGGCCCTGCCACCAGCTGATTATTTTGCCAATCCTGAAGTGAATTTTAACATCGCTATTGGCGCAACACTTATCCTGATCGTTTCAGGAGCCATTGCTGGTTTCGTACCTGCACGTAAAGCAGCAGCAGTGAAGCCGGTAGAAGCACTGAGGGATGAGTAGGGGAAAGGCAATGATTGAATGTGAGAATGCGAGAATGATTGAATGTGAGAATGATTGAATGCGAGAATGATAGAATGCGAGAATGAATGGAAATGTCAGCAAAATTGAAACAGGTTGCTTCGCTTCGCTCGCAATTGGCCGGTTTTGTTAGAACTTTATTTGATAAATATTATTTTAGACAATGACTTTGCGAGGAGTGAAGCGACGCGGCAAACTGTCACCCAATTTGAAAGACGAATTAGATAAAACAAAAATAAACCCGAAACCCGAAACGCAAAACGCACAATCATGAGAATCTTCGATCCGGACAGTTGGCAGGAAATATTCAGCACATTAAAGAAGAACAAACTTCGTACGTTCTTTACTTCCTTTGGTGTATTCTGGGGTATCTTCATGCTAATGATTATGCTTGGCTCTGGTGCCGGATTGCAGAATGGTGTAAATTCAGGGTTTGGTGATATGGCCACTAATAGCATGTTCATGTGGACCCAAAGAACTACAGTGCCATACAAAGGATTTCCCCGTGGCAGGTTTTATCATTTTACAAATAACGATACCCGGGCTTTATTAGATAATATTCCTGAGATTGAGTACATCGCCCCAAGGATTACCGGCTTCAGCAGGACAGGCGACAATAACGTTATCCGTGGTGAGCGGACCGGCAACTTCAGGATTCAGGGCGATTATCCCGATTACAATATGATTGATCCTGTTGAAATGATCAGCGGGCGTTTTATTAACAACATCGACATTGATTATAAACGAAAAAATGTGGTGATTGGAGAACGGGTTTACCAGGAGATGTTTGAGCCCGGCGAAGAACCAATTGGGCAGTATTTAAAAATATCAGGAGTGTATTTTAAGGTTGTTGGAATGTTCAGGTCCAAGAAGCAGGACAGGCAGGCAGAAAACGAAAACCAGCAAGTATGCATGCCATTTACAACCCTGCAACTTACCTATAATCGAGGCAATGATGTAGGTTGGTACGCCATAACAGCAAAGCCAGATGTTAGTGTGTCTGTGGTTGAAGAGAAAGCCAAAGAGTTATTAAAACAACGTCATAGCCTGGCCCCCGAAGATGATCGTGCCATTGGTTCGGCAAATGTTGAAGAAGAATACAGGAAAATGACCAACCTTTTCAGGGGGATCAATGGCTTGATTTGGATTGTTGGCATAGGAACACTTTTGGCCGGTATAGTTGGCGTGAGCAATATTATGATGATTATCGTTAAGGAACGGACCCAGGAAATTGGAATTCAAAGGGCTATCGGTGCTACTCCTGCTGCCATCATTACTCAGATAATCCTCGAATCAGTATTTCTAACTGCAATGGCTGGTTATGTTGGATTAGTTATTGGTGTTGGGATTATCGAGTTGGTTAATTACGGATTGGTGCAGGCACAAACCTCATCAAATATGTTCACCAATCCATCTGTCGATTTTAATGTGGCGATGAAAGCGCTGGTGGTATTAATCGTAAGCGGTGCTATTGCAGGATTGATTCCCGCAAGGCGTGCCGTTAGCATAAAACCGATTGATGCGTTGAGGGATGAATAGGGGGAAATGGAGAAGTGGAGTGATAGAGTGATGGAGTGATGGAGTGATGGAGTGATGGAGTGATGGAGTGATGGAGTGAT
>CAZBDF010000216.1:0-4633 GCA_964490385.1 uncultured Lentimicrobiaceae bacterium
TGACCTGGAACAAAAACATCCGGGTGAAGTAGAATACCTTCAGGCAGTAAGGGAAGTACTCGACTCGCTTGAGGACGTATTAATTGAAAATCCTCAGTTTGATTCTGCTGGTATTATCAAACGGATTGTTGAGCCGGACAGGATTTTTACTTTTAAAATCCCATGGGTTGATGATAGTGGAAATGCTCAGGTAAACCTTTGCTACCGCATACAATTTAACAATGCCATTGGACCTTACAAAGGCGGACTTCGTTTTCACCCAAGTGTAAACCTGAGTATTCTTAAATTCCTGGGCTTCGAGCAAATCTTTAAAAACAGCCTTACCACACTTCCTATGGGCGGTGGAAAAGGTGGTTCAGATTTCGATCCAAAAGGAAAATCAGATGGAGAGATCATGCGTTTTTGCCAGGCATTTATGCTTGAGCTGTGGCACTATATTGGTCCTGATACTGATGTACCTGCAGGTGACATTGGCGTAGGCGGACGTGAAATTGGTTATCTCTATGGAATGTACAAGAAACTGGCCCGCGAGCACACCGGTGTATTAACCGGAAAAGGCAGAAACTGGGGTGGAAGTTTGATCCGTCCTGAAGCTACTGGTTTTGGAACTGTTTACTTTGCTCAGGAAATGTTGGCTACCAAAGGCGAAACTTTTGAAGGCAAGACTGTTGCTATCTCCGGATTTGGTAATGTTGCCTGGGGTGCTGCACAAAAGGTAACTGAACTTGGTGGAAAAGTTGTTACCCTGTCAGGCCCTGACGGATACGTTTATGACCCGGAAGGAATCTCAGGTGAGAAAATCGAATATATGCTTGAACTCCGCGCATCGAACCAGGATATCGTCAAGCCATTTTCATACGAATTTGAAAGCGCACAATTCGTTCAGGGAAAACATCCATGGGAAGTAAAATGTGATGTGGCCCTGCCATGTGCTACACAAAATGAGTTGAACAAAGAAGATGCTGAGAATCTTGTGAAAAACGGTTGTATTTGTGTGGCAGAAGGTGCCAACATGCCCTCAACCCCTGAGGCCGTAGAAGTACTCCAGGAGAACAAAATGCTTTTCGGACCTGGCAAAGCAGTGAACGCCGGTGGTGTAGCAACTTCTGGACTTGAAATGTCGCAAAACTCAATGAAACTAAACTGGCAGCCCGAAGAGGTTGACGCCAAATTGCATGGCATTATGAAGAGCATTCACGAGCAATGTGTGACTTACGGAACTGAAGATGACGGATATATAAATTATGTAAAAGGTGCCAACATAGCAGGATTCCTGAAAGTGGCCAACTCAATGATGGATCAGGGTGTGGTTTAATATCATAACTCAACATAAACTCCAGGCTCTCATCCTTTCGGGTGGGAGCTTTTTTTTTGCAATTAATAAGTTGAAAGATATTTGTAATTATTTAGCAGCTTACTATAAACTAATTTGGCCAATACAATAGACCCCCTCTAACTCCCCCTGAAAGGGGAGAATGCCGCCACACTTGCTACTGCAGTCGCTTGTGCGGCTGGTCTCCCTTTCCGCCAGCCGGCGGAGAAGGGTTGGGGATGGGGTCATTAGAATTTGGCAAATAATACAAGCACCTAAATTATAACAGATATTTCACAAAACTAAATCCGCATAACCAGCGCAAATCCGCGTCCAAAACAGTTGCAGACTACAAAAGAAGTGGACGCTTATTGCGCTGAAAAACACAGATAAGAACCAAACAAAATCCGCGTAATCAGCGCAAATCCGTCTCCAAAATAGTTGCAGGCTGCAAACGAGAGGATGCAGATTGCACTGAAAAGTGCAGATAAGAGCCAAACTTAATCAACATACATTTTATGGCAAGTCGTCTTTGAAAAAAAAAGTTTCAAAATCTGATTTTTTATATAAATTTGTCCACCACTGAATTATTGACACAATCAACAAATCATAGACATTATCATGAAAGAATTCAAATCCATCGACGTCATCCTTGACTTTGCCATAGAAAGCGAGCAAAATGCGGTAAATTTCTACACCCAGCTTGCCGAAGAATCGACCAACCAGGAAATGATCGACGTATTTACACAGTTTGCCAAAGAGGAAATGGGCCACAAGGCTTTCCTTACAAAAGTAAAAAGAGAAGGAACTTACACTGCTAAAACTGATAAAGTCCTCGACTTGAAAATAAGCGATTACCTTGTAGATGTTAAGCCCAGGCCAAATATGCCCTACGATGAGGCCTTAATTCTGGCGATGAAGCGTGAAAAAAATGCTTTCAAATTATATATGCACTTATCCGAAAGGGCCCCAAACGATAGCATGAAAGAGTTATTCTATTCTCTGGCCCTTGAAGAATCAAAGCATAAACTCAGGTTTGAACTCGAATATGATGAGTTTGTATTAAGAGAAAATTAAGCTACTTTTTATAAGAAATGTAATAACCCCGGAAAACAATTTCACGGGGTTATTTATTATCTGCCAAAATCATTCCTATCCTATTTGCATTAACAAAAATTGTTAAGCAGATAATAATTAGTTTTGCCGGCGTTTTAGTACAATAAATTTCATCAGAAACCTTTATGCAGTTTGTAAACCCTTTATTTTTGTTTGGCCTTTTTGCCGTTGCCATCCCTATAATTATTCACCTGTTTAACTTCAGGAAATTCCAAAAGGTTTACTTTACAAACGTAGATTTTATTGAAGAGTTAAAACAGCAAACCCAAAAGCAATCGCAGTTAAAGCACCTGTTTGTTTTACTGCTGAGGATTTTTGCGATTGCCGCCCTGGTGCTTGCCTTTGCACAGCCTTATATTCCAATGACCGACAATAATGTAAAGCAGGACAGCGAAAACCAGATCAGTATCTTTGTGGATAATTCCTTCAGTATGGAAGCAGCAGCCCGGGAAGGGATATTGCTGGACAAAGCCATTCAAGACGCCAGGGATATTGCAATGGCATATAAAAACTCAGATCTTTTTCAGTTGCTCACAAATGATTTTGAAGGCAGGCACCAACGTTACGTAAGCCGCGAGGAATTTTTGGAGATGTTGGATGAAGTCCAGATTTCATCTGTCAGCCGACAGCTTTCGGAAGTTTATAACAGGCAGGCCGACCTTTTTGGTGAAAGCAAAACCGACAACCATACGGCATACCTGATCTCGGATTTTCAAAATAGTATTGCAGATTTTGAACATATCCTTGCAGATTCTGCCATCAGTCTGTTTCTGATACCTGTAGAGGCCACAGATAAAAACAATCTGTACATCGACAGTGTATGGTTTAGTTCGCCGATACAACAAATCGATCAACTGGTGAAACTAAACGTCAGGATCATAAATGCTTCGGTGAATGAATTTGAGAAAATCCCTGTTAAGCTTTTAGTGAATGATCAGCAAAGGGCAATCGCAAGTGTCGATTTGAAGGCTTTTGATGAAGTAGTGCTTGAAATGCCATACACTAATAATGAGGCAGGTTTGAAATTTGGAAAACTGGAATTAACAGATTACCCGATCACCTATGACGATGCCTTTTATTTTACCTATGAGGTCAACGATCAGATACCGATCTTGTCTATTTCCAAAGATGAAGACGATGTGTATTTGAACTCTCTATTTGGCAAAGATTCGGCTTTCGTTTATTACAATTTACCCGAAAATCGTTTGGACTATTCAGCCTTCAATAACTTCAACCTCATTGTTCTCAATAAGCTGGACAAGGTTTCTTCAGGACTTTCGCAAGAACTGAACAGGTTTGCCCATAACGGAGGCAGTGTTTTAGTAATCCCCGGCACCGAAATTGATTTCAATAATTACATGGAGTTTCTACTTTCCCTTAACGCCCCGTACTTCACTACCATTGATACTTTTCAAACTAAAGTCAGCGATATCAATTTGCAAAGCCAGGTATTTGCCGATGTTTTTGAATCGATTCCTGAAAATATTGATCTTCCAAAAGTTTCAAAACATCACAATCTTCGCAGGCAAACCAATTCCTTATTTGAAGCCTTGCTTGAATTGCAAAATGGCAACATTTTTCTCGGTGCGGCTCCTCTTGGGAAAGGAACGGTTTACTTATTAACTTCACCACTTGATACCGAATGGTCCAATTTCCCGAAGCACGCTATTTTTGTACCCACACTTTACAAAATAGCCTTACTCAGTAATCCGGGTTACAAATTGTTTCATACTATCGGGAGCAACGAAAATATTGTGTTGCGAAGCATTGAACAAAATGGCGACAAGGTTTTTAAAATTGTTAGCCTCGACAAGCAATTTGAAGTGATCCCTGAATTCCAGAATTTAAATTCGCAGGTAAATATTTTTGCTAACAACCGAATTACCAAAGCAGGAAATTATACAATCAACTACGATCAAGTGCAACTTTCGGCAGTGGCATTCAATTATAACCGCATCGAATCGAACCTCGACAATCTTGACCGTCAGGAACTTGAAATCCGCCTTCAGGATGCCGGCCTCGACCGTGCAACAGTAATCGCCCCAACCGACAGATCACTTTCATCGGTAATTACCGAATTAAACAAAGGTTTCCAATTGTGGAAAACCTTTATCATTCTTGTTTTGCTATTTCTTTTAGGAGAAGTACTTTTACTGAGATTTTGGAAGTAGTCATTTTTACGAATAATTGTTCATTGATGCTGTT
>CAZBDF010000216.1:4733-7775 GCA_964490385.1 uncultured Lentimicrobiaceae bacterium
TGACAGCAAAGCAAATGACAACATAATGACGCGCGAAGCGCAATTGACAGCGAAGCAAATGACAACTTAATGACGTCCGCCGGCTGGCGAACAATTGACAGCGCAGCTTAATGATTATTTTGTAACACGTCTGGACATTTATTTGATAATAACTTAATTGGTAAGAAAAATGAGAATACTAGAAAAAGAATCTATAGGATTGATCATCGACATGCAGGAGCGGCTCTACCCACTCGTCCAGGAGCATGATCAACTGACAAAAAACACGACAATCTTAATTGAAGGTTTAAAAGCCATTGGCATTAAAATCCTGGTAACAGAGCAATATACCAAAGGCCTGGGATTTACTATCGAACCCTTGAAGAACCTGTTAACTGATATTGACTTTGTGGAAAAACAAGCATTCAGCTGCTGCGACGAACCAAGGTTTTATGAAGAATTAACCCTCACAGGCGCACGCACAGTAATTATTGCCGGTATCGAAAGCCATGTTTGTATAATGCAAACTGCAATCGACCTTTTGGACAATGGTTATATCCCGGTAATTGTTGAGGATTGCGTATCATCCCGAAGCTTAAACGACAAAAAAATTGCCATCGAAAGGATGAGAAAAGAAGGTGCAATAATTACAACCTATGAATCTCTTCTTTTTGAATTGCTCCGCCAATCTGGAACTGACTCTTTCAAGAAAATATCAAAGCTTGTTAAATAAATATAGCACTTGCTTGTGCAGATGGACAAAGAAGACAAAAACCTTACAGAAGACGACCAAAACGCTGAATTTGAAGAAAGCTCAAATCCTGAATTAGAGCAAAGTACTTCCGGTGATGGACACTACCAAACAGTGGCCCTTGAAGGAATGTACAAAAGCTGGTTTCTTGATTACGCATCCTATGTGATCCTTGAGCGTGCGGTACCTGATGTTATTGATGGTTTAAAGCCCGTGCATCGCCGCATCCTACATGCGATGAAGGAACTGGATGATGGCCGATACAACAAAGTGGCAAATATTATCGGGCAAACCATGCGGTATCACCCGCACGGGGATGCTTCAATTGGAGATGCCCTGGTGCAACTCGGACAAAAGGAACTGCTCATCGACACCCAGGGAAACTGGGGCAATGTACTCACCGGCGACAGTGCTGCTGCTCCACGATATATCGAGGCACGTTTATCAAAGTTTGCTTCTGAAGTAGTTTTTAATCCCAAAACCACGGTTTGGAAATCATCCTACGACGGAAGGAATAAAGAACCTGTTACACTTCCCGTAAAGTTTCCGCTTCTGCTGGCACAAGGTGTTGAAGGAATTGCTGTGGGGCTCGCCTCTAAAATACTTCCACACAACTTTAACGAACTCATCGATGCTTCCATCAGGCATCTTCAAGGGAAAGAATTTGAAATCTATCCTGACTTTCAAGGCGGGGGATTGGCTGATTTTACCAAATACAACGATGGCCTGAGGGGAGGCCGGATCAGGGTAAGGGCAAGGATAGCACAAATCGATAAAAAGACCCTCACCATTACCGAAATTCCATTTGGGACCACCACCACTTCGCTGATTGATACTATTGTTGCAGCCAATGATAAGGGAAAGATAAAGATTAAAAAGATTGATGATAATACCGCAGCAAACGTCGAAATTCAGATTCAACTTGCAACCGGTGTATCGCCCGATCAAACCATCGATGCACTTTATGCCTTTAGCAACTGTGAAGTTTCCATTTCGCCCAACTCATGCGTTATCTACAATGGCAAGCCCAACTTTATGGGTGTTCAGGAAATTCTTAAAACCACAACCGATCACACCCTAAGCCTGCTCAAACTTGAGCTTGAAATAAGAAAAAGGGAACTCGAAGAACAATGGCATTTCTCATCCCTCGAAAAAATATTTATAGAAAAACGGATTTACCGCAAAATTGAAGAATGTGAAACCTGGGAGGCAGTTATCGAAGCCATCGATAAAGGTCTGAATCCATACAAAAAACTGTTTAAGCGAAATATTACCCGCGATGATATTGTCCGTTTAACGGAGATAAAAATCAAGCGGATTTCAAAATACAATTCCTTTAAAGCCGATGATATAATAAAAGGAATAGAAGGAGAACTTGAAGAAGTCGAAAACCACCTGGCAAACCTTATCGACTTTGCCATCAATTATTTCAGGCAAATTAAAAAGAAGTTCGGTAAAGGCCGGGAGCGAAAAACAGAGATCAGGAATTTCGAGTCGATTGAAGCGACTATGGTTGCTGCGGCAAATGTAAAACTATATGTTAACCGCGAAGAAGGTTTTGCCGGCACATCTCTCCGCAAGGATGAATTTGTTTGCGATTGCTCGGATATTGATGACATCATTGTTTTTAGGGAAGACGGTACTTTTATGGTAACCAAGGTTGCTGATAAGTTTTTCATCGGTAAAAACATCATTCATATTGATGTGTTTAAGCGCAACGACGACCGTACCATCTATAACATGATTTACCGCGATGGGAAAATGGGCAAGGTCTATGTAAAGCGTTTCGCCGTTTTGGGTGTAACGCGCGACAAGGAATACGCGCTCACAAAAGGCAATGGTGGTAGCAGAGTATTGTATTTCACCTGCAATCCCAATGGCGAGGCCGAAGTTATCCGTGTTACCTTAAAGCCAAAAGCACGCCTTAAGAGAACAGCCTTCGACTTTGACTTTAGTGAGCTTGCCATTAAAGGCAGAAGTTCCCAGGGGAATACTTTGTCGAAATATCCGGTAAGAAAAATCACCAAGAAAGAAGAAGGTGTTTCGACCCTGGGAGCAATGGATATTTGGTTTGATGACAGTGTAAAACGGCTCAATACCGAAGAACGCGGAACCTATTTGGGCGCTTTTAAAGGAGAAGACAAAATCCTGACCATTATGCAATCAGGCACTTATCGGCTTATTGGATTTGACATTTCCACCCACTTTGATGAAGACCTTATAATCATTGAAAAATATGATCCCCGAAAGATTATTTCGGCAGTGTATTTTGAAGCCAATCAAAGCTTTATTTACCTAAAACGGTTCCAGGT
>CAZBDF010000217.1:0-7746 GCA_964490385.1 uncultured Lentimicrobiaceae bacterium
AAATATACCGAATCACCTTGTTTAAAATCAGTATAACTCATTTCCCAGGGAAAGGTAGGATTTTCAACTTCTTTTTTATCAAGTGAAGGGCCATAATAAACAAGCTTTACGTTTCCATGGTTTTCGTTTGCGTCTAACTTGTATTCAACATTGTATTTTGTGTCCACAACAGGTGGAGTGTCAGGGGGATCATCATCTTTATTACAAGCGGAAAAGGAAGCCACCAGGGCAGCGATCATCATCAGGGCAAGGTACTTTTTCATTAGGAAAGTTTTTTTGTTGATAATTATTTTTATTGAGTTTGCGAATGTATGAAAGATATTAATTGTCCCCTGCACAATTTGAAATTAAAAATTCAACCTCAAGTACCACCGGGTTGTGATCGGAAAATTCAAAACCAAGATCGATGGTTTTAATATGTATAGGGTTTATATTTGGTGAAAGCAAAAAATAGTCCAATATCGTTGTGGAGGTTTGTCCTTTTTGGTAGGCTTGGCTACCATCACGATTAGTAGGAACTAAAGGGTCAAAAGCCCAATTCCAACCAGTGGGCATGAAATTTTCGGCCACGTTGGGCAGATCATTTTTTCCTGCAGCATCACCATTTTTGATATTATCGGGATTAAACCCGGGCGGGTTCTGGTTCCAGTCGCCACCGATAATTACATAATTGCCCTTCGCATATTCAGCCTTGGCTATTTTGCGCAAAATCCTAAATTGCCCTTTCCTCAATTCACCATCATCAAAAGCAGAGTTATGGGTGTTGATTAAGGTAAGAACTTTCTCATCTTTCACCACAAAGCGCTGAATGATGAAACATCGGTCGAGCATGAAAATACTTTTTGGCCAGCTATAGTTTCCGGGAAAACTAATTCTTTCGCTGGTCATTGCTTCAAATCCTGTTAAGTTCATCAGTCCCGAAACCACCTTTCCCATGGGATTGTTTACCGGAACCGGAACAAAGAGAACATCGTAATTTTTGGCAAATACGCTTTGATGACGTGGAAATAAATTTTTGATTTGCTCAACCTGATTGCTGCGGTAACTCCGACGGGATTTTAAGTCAACTTCCTGCAAAAGGATAAAATCAATATTGTCATTTTCTGATAAAAATACTTCAATCCCAGCAAAGCATTTGTTATAATACCCGCGTGTCGGCCTTACCTTGTCCCCACCATCGTAAAAGAAATCCATTTCGCTGCCAAGCCCACCATAACCAATATTCCACAACATCAGGCTTACCCGATCGTTGCTGATCTGATTTGCTGAAGCCGGGCCTTGCGGGTTCAAAATTTCCTTTTCCGGCGGCTTATAATCACTCAGGGTGGCAAGCAAAGCAGCAACAATAATAAAAACAATACTCAACAGCAAAAGCATGCCCAACGATTTAAAAAATATCCTGATTATCTTCATCACCTTACTTAACTGTATTATTATTCATAAAAAAAACAGAAGAGGGAAAAGGTTTTGGTATCTCGCTGATAAACAATATCTTTGAGTCGTAAAACACATAAACATTTTCTCATGGATAAAAATAGTAATAATTCTTCAAACCAAAGTACGGAATCAAGAAAAACCTCCCAAATATTGCCGTCTTCCCAACCTACCATGCGCCGATTTGAAAATTATGCCGGATCAAAACAACCCTACCTGATAGCCAAGCCTTTGTTGATAATTTCATTGCCTCATACCCATCAAGGCCTCAAATAATTATACTTGACAGCGATGACACCAATAGTTTAACATATGGCAATCATCAACTGTCAATGTTTAATAGTTGCTTTGGTGATTCTTGCTACATGCCTTTGCATATATATGAAGGCTTTTTCGGCAAACCATTTCCGCCTTTACCTCCATTCAGCAGCATATGTGCTGATCCGCACCCTGCAAAAGGAAGTGCTTAAGGGAACGGAATTCTGTAAAGCAACAATGAAACGATACAGCTAAAGGTGAACAAGGTGGCTGCCCAGGTGAAAGTGCTTAAATCCAAAATAAAAATTCAATTGCCTACCAACTTCTACATTATCAAAGCGTTTGCGAAATGCTTCCAAATGTTCGAAATCCTGAGAACCTGACCACAAAAACTCTAACTAATTGTTCTTTAAAATTTTGCATGCCCCATTTAAATGCTCTAAGTTTTACACCAAAAACTGACCGGGTGAGGGATATCTTTTCATCAGCAAATAATTCATGTTTATATAACGAGACTGTCAAGCTTTTAAAAGCTGGGCTTAAAGAGTTTGATGTAATCGAATTCATTTATGTCAATTTAACCATGGAGGCCATGGGATGTCGCAACACGGATGTAGTGATAATTATTGAAGGGATTCGCTCACCCAATCCTGCATTTACCCTGAACCGTCGCAACATTCCTGAAAAGATCGAGCAAATTGGAAATGTTCATTATTTTTATTTTGACATCGTACGTGAATACAATCCGGGATCCTGGATTGGCAAGTTGGTATTAGGTGATGGCGTATATTTTTTTTCGAATCCGCAAAGACTACCCGATGATGAAACTGGTATAATATTGAAGTTTGATCTTATACCAAATGCAACTCTGGATGAGGGGATAATACCGATTATTTATTCTTCATTTACAAGTTCCCCACCCATCGTATATCCATGAGCAGTAGCATAAATGATGGAACGGGTAAAGCCTGAGCAGTCGCCGATAAATTTCAGGCCTTTAAACACTTCGTTGTTGAGGGCGTTTGAATAAAACTTGATTTCGGGGGCATAAACCAGATTGTCGGGATGGGCCACACCAGGGACAACTTTATCCAGGTTTTCAATAAAATCGATGATACTTTCAGTGATCCTGCGGGGATAGGCCAGGTTGATGTCGCCAAGAATGTAATGTTTCTCATTTAGAGTTGGCTGAACGCGGTAGAGGTTTTTGGTACGTTTGGAGTTAACAAAGTGGCTGTAGGTTTGCAGGATCACTCTTTTTCCGCCTAACATATTTGATAGTTCGGCAATATTTGCCCCGTAACCAATCGGGTCGTTGAATGGCTCGGTGAGTTGAACCGTAGTGAGGATGGCGAAATTGGTATTCTTGCTTTTTTCCTTGATTTTAGAATGACCATTTACAGTGGTAAAATCTCCGTAGTTTTCAGTAACTACATAACCCGACGGATTGTTACAAAAGGTGCGCACCATGTAGCCGGTTTTGCTTTTGTATTTTACTTTAAATTCGTACATCTCGCGGTTCAGGTCTTCAACAATATGGTTGGGCAATTCAAAGCGGATGCCGATGTCAACCTTGGTGCTGTCCAACACAATTTGCGGATATTTTTTAATAACTGCCTTAATCAATTTATGTCCGCTCCGGCCAACAGCAACAAACACCTTATCGAAGACCATATCATCGTTCAGCTTAACTTTGTTCCCGGCCAGTTCTACCAGGCTTACCGGACTTTCGAAATGAATATGGATGTTGGGCAGGGATTTGTATTCTTCATAGATATTAAAAAGTACTTCTTTCAATTGGTCGGTGCCCAAGTGATAAAATTCGGATAAAATCGGTTGGAACCCTTTTTGGTAAAACGTTTTATAATAATCCATATTGGCAAATGAACTGCCACGTTCACATTCCCCGTTGCCGGTTTTTTCTATCCAGAAATCAACCAGTTGTTTTTGCAGATCAAGATCAATGTCCAGGTCGCCGCCCATTTCCTTCGAAACAAACAATTTGCCGTCAGCCCTAATCCCCGAAATGCTCGATGAATAAATATCCTTGCTCTTTTCGAAAACATGAATTTCAATGTCCGAACCTTTGATCCGCTCTATCAAACCAATGGCCGCGGCACCAAAACCTATTATTGCTATTTTCATTGCGATGCTTTATTATTTATAAATCCTTTTGTAAAACTACAGAAATTATTATTAACCGCAGAGAGCGCCAAGATCACAGATAGTGGCATAGCTTAATCTCGATTCCTTTTTTCTCTGCGCACTCTGCGACCTTCGCGGTTTATCTTTTTCAACCGCAGAGGCGCAAAGGGCGCAGAGTAAAACATCTCCTATTAGTATTTTCCCTATTCTTCCAAATGCCATACGTGCTTCCAGTTTAAAATCAATCAGCCGATTAGAAGTAACTAAAGTTAGGATTACCCACATGCTTTTCTTTATCTTTGATTAAATTGCTGTCGTCATTCAATTCCAATAATATCAGGTTTTTCTTACCAAACCATCTCCTACGACTTTGATGATGACTGCTTGCAGGCCCTAAAGCTATAGGTTTCCATGAGGGCTACACTAAAAATAAATTGCATTTTTCCATTCCTTGCCTCGAAATAATTCATACCTTTCACGCCTCAAAATTATTTTAGTTGAACACAAAAATTATTTCTTATGAAAAACAAATTACTTTTTCTGCTTCCAATTATTTTAATCGGATGGCTGACAGTGGCTGCACAATGGTCTCCAGACGCCATGATGAACACCCAACTTTCGTATTTGGCCGGTGAACAAGTACTCCCAAAGATTGCTGTTTGCAGCGACGGTGCGTATTATGTTTCCTGGTTTTCGAGCGAATCGGGAAATTACAACGTCCGCCTGCAAAGGCTCGAGAAGGAAGGCTATCCTTTGTGGGAAGATAACGGGTTGCTGGTTAGTGACCACCCGCAAATGAGCTGGCTCACCGATTGGGACCTTGCCGTTGACGCGGACAATTATGCCCTGGTTACTTTCCAGGATATCCGGAATACTGACAATAGCCCAGTGGGCTATCGTGTCTCTCCAAGTGGCGATATGATGTGGGGCGAAGATGGGATCGTGTTGTCAAATCTTGCCAACTTCGAGCCAAGTCCCGTTGTATGTGCCACAGAAGCTGGCAATGCAGTATTTGCCTGGCCAAGTGAAGCCGAGGCGAATATGGAAGTCCATGTACAGAAGGTCTCACCTGCAGGTGATTTATTGTGGGGCGAAGGTATTGTGATAGCATATCCTGGCGTAAATGTAACCTCGCCTTATCTGTTCCCTGCAAGCGATGATCATGTTTACCTTATTTGGCACGAAGAAACCGGCCCGTTTTGGGCGCCTAACCGTGCATTATATGTTCAGGAGCTGGATGCCGATGGAAATTTTATGTGGGCAACAGACCTTGAGGTTTATCCACCATCGCCTGGTGGCCCCGTGATCACGCTTCAGATGTGCCGGGATAATAGTGGCGGTATTGTATTTTCGTGGTATGGCAACGATGAAGGGACACACTTTAATTGTTGGGTGCAACATATGGACGGCGACGGAATGCTTACCATGCCCCAGGGAAACATTGTTTCAACTTCAATGGAAAGAAATCACATGTACCCTGCCCCGGCTTTTGTGCCGCAAACAGAGGAAATTGTTATCTATTTTAGTGAACAGGATTTAAACCAAAACCAACGTGGTTTGTATGCCCAGAAATTCGACCTGGCCGGAAACAGGCAGTGGACCGATGAAGGGAAACTACTCATTCCACTTGGAGATAACGATTATAGTTTGCCCATGGCCAACGGGATCAATTCAAATTCCATCTGTGTTTACCAGGATACTGAATTTGGAAGTGCAAACTCGACAATACAAGCAGTAATGCTTGATAGTGAAGGCAACTTTGTTTGGCAAGATGAATTTATTGATATGAGCACTTACCAAAGTTCAAAACTTCACACCGTGATGGCTCCTTATAGCTTTGGCCAGTGGGTGGTAGCATGGGAAGATGAACGCAGTACGGGCAGGGATATTTACGCGCAAAATATCCAACCCGATGGAACGCTGGGCGTGGTGATGACTTCGATTGAAACACTGGAAAAAACTGAACAGTTGTCGGTTGTCGTGCAGCCCAATCCTTTTGTTAATGACCTATCTTTTGAACTATCTAATCCTGAAAAAGGGGATCTTGTTCTTGAGGTATTCGACATGACCGGGAAAAGCATGGAAATCATCCACAGGGATAAACAAGCGGATAAACTTTCGATTACAATTAAAGGGCTTGATTTCCCATCAGGGTTTTACTTTTATTCCATCCGAATAAATGGACAAGAGAAATTTGGTAAACTTGTAAAACAATAAGCTATTAAGTCAGGGTTATAGTCAGGGCTTGACTTAAAGTCAAACCCTGACTATTCATCAACTAACTAATTCTATTCATTTCAAAAACCAAAAAACATGAGGACATTTTACATTTTTTTACTCGTATTACTTGTCCATTTAGGATTGCTTGCACAAAATTCAGCTTTTGTTCAGTCCAGGGTTGTCACCGATCCTAATGAAGGCTATTCAATTGAACTCGAAAATGTTTCAGTCTTGCAACACAATTATGGGGCCTATGAAACTGGTGGCACCGATAATCTTGAGGTAAACTGGCAATTTACTGATCCGGCTGCAGTGGGCTCAAAAATTGTTGTTTCGGACGTGGGCACCACCTTCAATTCATGGTGGCTCAATAACGAACGTGTCTCACTGCACGAAAACAGTGCTACTCCTATTTGGGAAAACCCGATACTGGCCGAATGGGAATATCCCATTGACATGACTCCCGATGGGGAATATCTTACAGTAGCCTTCGATAGCGTGGTACAGGTATTTTCTTCTACCACTCAAAGTTTGGTTTGGGAGAAAATCGTTTCCGCGGATTTTACCGGCGTTAAGATCAGTGAAGATGGCACGAAAGTTTTTACCACCGAAAATGCACCCAACGGAAGAAGTGCGGTTTCGGCCTACGTGGTTGGAGAAATTGACCCTTTTTGGCTTACTGATTTTGAAGGGGCCGGAACAGCCTTTGCCGCATCCGGCGACAGGTCAACACTTGTTTATTGCCAGTATTCAGGTATCAACAAATTATGGGTTCTCGATGCAACTAACGGGGAAGTAATTTACGATGCATTTTACAAAAACCAGTCTGCGCCAGCATTAAGCTACGATGGTAAAATTATCCTTAATGGAGATTATAGTGGTTACGCGTATTTGTATGAATATGACGAAACCAGCGGAAGCTATTATGAAAAATGGAATTTTAAAGTTGGTGGTGGCGGCACCTCTGTCTGGGTACTTGGTATGGGTGTTTCGGCCGATGGGTCAACCGTTGCTGTTGGTACTCTGGTGTTTGTCTCAGGAGGAGGATATGATGGCGAAATTTACCTTTTCAATTCCTATTCACCAGAACCTTTATGGGTATTTGAGCATTGTGGCGACCAGGTAGGATCCATTTCCATTTCGGATGACGGCTCATTGATTGCAGCGGCGGGATACGGCCCTTTGGATCATAGCAAGCCCGATTTTCATCTTTTCCGGAAGGAAGCCAACAATCCGATTTTTAGCCTCACCACCCAGGGCTCATTTTTTGCCGTGGACCTTTCATCCGATGGCACGCTTTGCAGTGTAACCGGAAAAGCCGTTCATGCCCGCGAATTTGGTAGCGGCGGCCTGTTGTACAATGTCAATTCAAACCCGGGTGGGGGAAGCATTGCCGGTATTATAACTTCAAGTGGTGGGGCTATTGCAAATGTAAAAGTTGAAGTCGAAGGTCTTGATGATTATTATGCCTACTCTAATGAAGAAGGTGAATATGAAATAAAATATGTTCCCGCTGGAAACTACACTGTAACGGCAACGAAAGTGGGATATTATCCGGGAGTGGCACCTAATATTGAGGTGACAGAAGGTGAAATAACAACGCTGGAATTTGGCCTTGATGAAACCGGCAACCCTCCCGAACTTATCAATGTTTCCCATGGTTCTTCTAATGAAATGATTGGAATTGAA
>CAZBDF010000218.1:0-7661 GCA_964490385.1 uncultured Lentimicrobiaceae bacterium
AGCGCAAATTTCGCATTCGACAACAGATTAAAAATAACTTGCTCCATTTTTTGATTGTTCCCCATTGAATAGCCTATATCTTCATCCAGGCTGAGGTTTAGAGAAATATTGTGATAGCCATATTGTTCATTGATAAACGAACAGGCATTTCTAATCACTTCATTAACATTGATTCTTTCAATTATTATTGATTTCTGGTCATGTGAAAAAGTTCGGATATGATCGATAATCGTTTTAATTTTGCTGATGTTGTTAAAAATGGAAGTGAATTTATCGTCAAGGTATTGTCGTGATGCTTTTTTTGCAGAAATCTTAAAGAGGACGTTTTCGAGAGATAAAAGAATGATGCCCAAAGGTTGATTAATCTCATGGGCCACACCGGCTGCCATTTCGCCAAGGGACTCAAGTTTCGATTTTTGAATAAGTAACTGTTGCTTTTCCTGTTTATCCTTCAGGGTTTTTTGCAGTTCTTTATTTTTTAATGTCAGCTGGTCCTGTATCATAATCAATGCAACCATTTGGGCAACTCTATTGCCAATTGATTCAAAAATCATCTTTTCATTTTCAGTCAGGCCTTCCCTGCCTCTTGATATCAGGTTGAGAGCACCTATAATTCTATCATTACGCAATAAAGGAATAATAAAAACTTCCTTAATGCCTTCTTCATTCAAGTATTTTGATTCAGGAAAGGGTTCAGTTGAATTAAGGTATAAGAATTTTTCTGACATCATTGCACTATACTGTTCAGATTCTTGAAGGAGAATCTGATATCTTTTGATGAATTTTGTGCTTAGCCCCTTGTGGAATGCCAACTGAAGTTCATTTTGGTCATTGTCCATTACATAAACCCCACCCCCATCTATCCAATTAAATTCAATCAGCGAATAAAAAATATTCTTCAGTGATTCTTCGAGCCCAATCGGAATAGTGCTCAGGTAGTCAATCTTATTGTGTATCTTCAATAAGTTTTCAAATCGTCTTTTTTCTGTAATGTCAGTAATCACAGCAAGGTCAACCATTTCACCCATCCATTTGGATCTTGACCCAGTAGCTTCAACAATCCTCGTCTCGCCTGTTTTTGTCACAACTCTTGTTTCATATTCCGGTTTCAAAAATTTGCTCGCTAACCGGGCTACTAATCGCACCTTCACTTTTGCGTAATCATCAGGATGCACCAGATCTCTTAAATTAAGATTCAATATTTCGGAATTTGAATATCCCGTAACTTCACTTGCCTTTTTGTTGGCATACAAAAGATGGCCATTTTTAGTAGCTATAAATATTGCTTCCGGCACATTTTGAGTAATATGCTCGTAGTTTTCTTTATTTACTCTTAATTCCTCGGCAACTTTAATTTCATATGTGATGTCCTCGCTAATGTTCAATAAATGAGTAATTTCACCATTCTCATACAATGGATATAATGACTGTCTTTCCCAAAAAGCCTCTCCACTCTTTTTTTTATTCTGATATGTTCCAGTCCAAGTTTTTCCCTGTGTAGCAAAAATTACCATTTCATTTAATACAGCATTCAAGTTATTTTCAGATAAGTTGGATAATAGGCCATGATTTGTCAGATTACCCCGCTTAACTCCAAAAATTTCATGATACATCGAGTTTACATACTCAAATTTCTTGGTTTTAAGATTTGTGATAGATATCATCAATGGGCTTTGAGAAATAGCCCTCTGAAACATTTTTAACCTGCCCTCTGTTTCTTTTCGATGTATGATCTGCCCAAGGTTACTTGCTATTGCAGACAGGAGTTGTTTTTCTTCTTTCAGATATGGATCTTCATTGATTTTTGCCAATTCTTCCTTGTAGCATATGCAAATGCTACCGAAGATTTCTTTTTGGTGACATAATTTCTGCTCAAGTTCAAATCGTGTTTTAACAAATTTATCTGATTGATAAAGTTGATCTTTATACATTATTTTAACTGAAGCGTATTCCTGATATCGAAAGGCAGGCACAATAGTTTCTACAACTTTTTTCAAAAATATATCAAGACTAGTATCTTCCTTCTCATATAATTTAGAAATATTGATCAGGCAACTGAGCTCTTTAATTCTTTTTGACAATGCCTGGTTTTTATTATTTAGATCAAGTTTCGTAGCCACATTTTCAGCTATTTCATTAGAAAATTCGGCATTTGATTTTTTAAATAGCTTTTTATAATGTGCGGTCTCCAGTTTCAGGGCATCATATTTTATTTTAAGGTCTTCGTATTGATCAATAGTGCTCATCAATGTTATATCTTTACAATTCAGCAAATATAAAAAACATCAGGCAAGTTGCAGATTAAAAAATTATTTGAACTAATTTGAATTTTAGAATTACATCCAAACATTTTAGCTGCAATACCTAAACTCATACTGAGTTTCGTAAATACACATTTTATGCCCCCTCCTACTTCATCGAATACTTTACCTCAAAAACCGGCTTGCTGCCAATATGCTTTGGTGCAGCTGCTTCAGGAATAAAAGTGCGGATTGATGTGGAATCGTTGCTGGCTTGCAAATATTGGGTAATGATGTCAACACGTTTTTGAGCAAACAAACCCGCAATCGAATCAACAATTTTAGGGTCAATTAGAGCTATTGATGCATCCAGAATATTAAGCGTATCATTGTTGGTTTGCTCATGTAAATATTTAACAAATGCTTTTTCATCTTCCCCGTAATCCTTGCGTGAATGTGCATTGAATTCATTACCAGCTTGAACAATGGCAATTTGTTCTTTCTCCAACTGCACATCATTAAAATAAACAAGCTCAATATCCAGACCACCTTTTTTCTGTTCCAGTTCCAGCAGCAAGTCAAGTTGTTTTAGACGCCGTTCGGTAAGTGTTGTGTCCATATAATCGAATTCAATTTCTTCGATATCCTTCGGGTCAACATTAATCAATCCCGACAGGAATTTCACCGGGGCAGCAGCAACTTTAACGATCAGGTTTTTAAAGGTGGTCCAAACAATTTTGCCAACGCTCACTTTTGGGTCGTTTAAATCACCACGCACTGGTACATCAAGGTTTATCACACCATCCTTATCTTTCAGCAAAAACAAAGCAAATTTAATAGGCAAGCTGTAAAGGCCACCACCTTTATCACCCAATTCAACATTACGGATGATCAGTTCGTTTTCGCTTTTCAACTGATTGCTCAAAATTTCAGTTGAAGCCTTGTAGTACATGTCGCCATAAAGGATTGGGAAGCCCATATAATCGCGCGAATAAATATTCAAATCGGCCAACTGGAAATCAGTGATGGTATAATCCAGTTTCAGATCCATCGGATTAAGTGGGTTAAACCCGAATTGGGCTACCAGTTTCCCACGTTTATTCAATAACATATTTGAATAAGTGTCCACCCATTCTGCATCACTCGAGATACTGTCCACCGACATTTGCAACGCGCTCAAATTGTATTTAAAAGTTTCGGAGGCGGTATTGTCGGCAAAGTCAATCATTCCATCTTCGATGATAACTGAGTTTACAGCATAATACAAAGAGGTGAGTGTATCCTCACCAGCAATTGCATCCTGTTCCTGCAAAGTATCTTCAGAAGTTAATTTAATGTTGAGAACTTCAAAATAATTGTTAGTTGAGTCGTACATGTCAAAATAGACGTACGGTTGATTAACCCTTAATGAGTCGATTACAAACCTCATATTGTAAGAATCAATATTTTTGACGACACAATCAAGATTTTCGACAGCGAGGAATTTTTGTTGTTTTGTGTCGGTTGAATAAAACTGATTCAAGTTAACCAGTCCCGAAATTGTTGATTCTTCCGGATGATTGATGTTGCCCAGTACATTTATTTTGGTGTTGAATAAGCCGGAAATTGAATCGATGCTCAGGTATTTTTTTGCATATTCGGTAAAGGGTTCAAGGTGAAGTTTATTGATTTCGACCTTTGCATCAAAGTCGCCACCTCTTGGATCGATATTGATGGATGAACTGAAGAAGCCTTCATTTTTAAAATTGAATTTTAGGCCTGCCTCGCTGGCTTCTTCCTGGTTCCAGCCAATGTATGGGATTAAAAAATTGACATCTTTCAGGTCAAGAACCTTAGGAATTGTCTGGTCTTCATACCGGATTTCTGCATCCTTAATTTCAAAATTTGAAAGTTGAAAATGGAAAGGTTCAGCTTCGCTAGTATCTGTACTCACAGTTTCAGCGGGTGTATCATGGTAAGCAATCAAATCATCGAAATTAAAAATCGAGTCATTTTGGACGATGCTGGTTTTTAAACCTTTCAAATAAAGCTGTTCAATAACGAGTTCAGATTTGTAATATTGGTATGGTTCAAGGTTCACCAAAAGTGTATCAAACGAAACAAACACTTCGGTTTCATCTGCTTCAAACATTTTAAAGTTGATGAGTTTAACAGTCCCTGTGAAATAGTTGACCTTCAGTTTTTCGAGGGCAATTTGCCGGCCTACCCATTCTTTGCTGTTTTTAATAGCCATCTTTCTGGCGATGTTGGGTGCAAGTGCCAATGCAATAGTTACTATTGCCGCCAACGAGATAAGAACAATAATCAGAACCTTTTTTTTCATGAAACAAAACTTAAAACCTAAAGTTAATTGGCGGCAAAGTTAAGGTAGTTATAAAAACTTCTGTGCTAAAAATTTGAAATGGAAAATTAACATCAGGAAAATTAAAGTAGCAGCATCAGTATACTCGCCTGGACTGGTCAAAACGAAAATCCAATTCCAATAGTTGGGAAAATCGGAACATTTTTTACAATCTACAAACCTCCTTTTAATAGCAGGCCTTTTGGGACGATATAGCAATATCCTAACCTGCCGTACACACCTACAGTTTTTGCACCACAGTCATACCCGACCCCTGCCTCGAAGAAATGCTTAAACTTCCCAATAGAAATGAAGCTTCATTTGTAAAAAAACAACTATCGTGATAATCGTAATAATTATAATTCTGACTTGCATTAAGGACAATTTCAACATCCATTTTGTGAGGCATATCCGAATGATTTGTATTTTCGTTGACTGAAAATCAAAGAGCATGACTGAAAGTAACCGAATAGAATACAAACAAGAATTGACGGATGGATTAGAGAAAGAAGTAATTGCATTTCTAAATTATCGCGAGGGTGGAATTATTTATCTGGGAATAGATAAAAATGGAGAAACTGTTGGCTTGCATGATTCTGATAACATTCAGCTAAAAATTAAAGATCGCTTAAAAAACAATATCCAGCCCTCTTGTCTGGGTTTGTTTGATGTTATAAATCAGGTGCAAGAAGGTAAAAATATCATTAAAGTAATAATTGCCAGTGGCCCCGAAAAACCATATTATCTTAAAAAGTATGGCATGACACAAAAAGGGTGTTACATGCGAATTGGATCGGCATCGGATCCAATGCCAGTCACCATCATCGAAGATTTATTTTCTAAACGCACCCGCAATTCAATAGGTAAAATAGTATCGAATAGGCAGGATCTAACTTTTGAACAGTTAAATATTTATTATCAAGCCAAAGGCTTAAAACTAAACGATAAATTTGCAAACACCTTAGAGCTTTTAACCCAGGATGATAAGTTTAATTATGTAGCTTATCTAATGGCCGACGAAAACGGAACATCCATAAAAGTTGCCAAGTATTCTGGTGCAGACCGGGTGGATTTGATAGAAAACAACGAATATGGTTACTGCTCGCTTGTAAAAGCCACGAAACAAGTGCTGGACAAATTGGAATTAGAAAACCGGACTGCAACAAAAATAACATCGAAGGAACGAAAAGATCAACGCTTGTGGGATGCTATTGCTGTTAGAGAAGCCGTAATAAACGCCATTGTCCACAATGATTTTACCCGGGAAGTACCGCCAAAAATCGAAATTTTCTCTGATAGATTAGAAATAACCTCAGCAGGTAGTTTAACTGAAGGAATGACCGAAGATGAGTTTTTCGAGGGTTTCTCCATTCCACGCAACAAAGAATTAATGCGTATTTACAAAGATTTGGAAATGGTGGAGCATCTTGGCTCTGGTATTCCCCGCATCTTACAATCCTATTCCAAAGACAACTTTAAATTTACAGCCAATTTTTTGCGGATGTCCTTTAAATCCATTGAGCCAGTTTATGCCGATAGCAATGAGAGTGGCGTTATAGAAAAATCTGGTGACTCAAATGATGGGTTGGTAGATGGGTTGGTAGATGGGTTGGTAGATGGGTTGGTAGAAAGCCAAAAAATGATTGTGAAACTCATTGCTGAGAAGCCACAAATCTCAAAAAAAGAAATGTCAAAACTAATAGGAATAAGCACCACCGCGATAGATAAAAATATTGAAACATTAAAGAAAAAGTATATTATAGAAAGGGTAGGAAGTGACAATAGAGGTTATTGGAAAATAGTTTCAAAATAAAAGAGGAATGAAAGGATTAGATATTACAGTATAAACGCTTGTTACACTTCAACCAAAAGGATCGATGGATTAATTCATAATCCAAAATAAAAGGAGTATTCCCCGTTAATTCGTAAACTTGCACCCAGAAAAATTACTGAATGAAAAATCTTTTTCAGATACTAAAATATATCCGTAGCTACCCGGGCTATGCTGGCCTCAATGTGTTGTTCAATGTGTTGTCGGTGATCTTCAATTTGTTTTCGCTCACCATGGTCATCCCTTTCCTGCAATTGCTCTTTGACAAAACCAAATTGGTTTACCAGCAGCCAGACTTTGCATGGAACACCGATGCGCTGCTTGGCTACTTCAATTATTACATCAGCCAGATTATTATCGAAAGGGGAGAAATAAATGCGCTCATGTTCATTTCTGTGATGGTAGTTGTGCTTTTCCTTTTTAAAAACCTTACCCGCTATCTCGCCATGTTTTATCTTGCTCCATTGCGTAATGGCGTTGTACAGGACATCCGCAACGATATTTATAAACGCATCCTTGTGCTTCCCCTGGCCTATTTTTCGGAGCAGCGTAAGGGCGATATTATTTCGCGCATCACCAATGATGTGAGCAATATCGAATGGTCGATTATGCAATCGCTGGAGATGATTTTCAGAGAGCCACTCACGATTGTTGTGTTTTTGGTTACCCTGATTGTTATTAGCCCCACACTTACTTTGTTTGTCGTAATCCTGCTGCCGATCACGGGAATCCTGATTGCCATTATTGGCAAAAGCCTTCGGCGATCTTCGGCAAAAAGCCAGAAAAAGCTTGGTGAAATCCTTTCGATTGTTGAAGAAACCATCTCCGGCCTCAGGATCATAAAAGGCTTTAATGCAATTGATGTGACGGATGAAAAGTTTCGCGAACAAAATTCGATACTTACGCGTGTGATGAACAAACTGTATCGAAAGCGTGACCTGGCATCGCCCATGAGCGAATTTTTGAGTACGCTGGTACTGGTAGTAATTTTATGGTTTGGCGGAAAATTGGTGCTCAGCGAATCGGCCACGCTTGATGCAACGGTTTTTATTTTTTATATCGTCGTGTTTTCGCAACTCATTGTACCATTTAAGGCCATTACAACGGCATATTACAATGTTGAAAAAGGAGTTGCTTCAGCAGATCGTATCCAGGAAGTGATTGATGCCGAAGAGGTAATTACCGAAAAAAAGGATGCTTTAACGATAAGCGATTTTACAAATAAGCTTGAGTATGTTGATGTGGGATT
>CAZBDF010000219.1:0-7620 GCA_964490385.1 uncultured Lentimicrobiaceae bacterium
ATTTTACCTGCCTTGGGCAGGTGATAATTCGATTAATCAGCGTAATTCGATGATAGTCCTAATGAGAAGTGGAAATTTGTCATAACCCTATTCCTTCCAATATCCCCGAAATTCCCTAAATTTGTCCGGTTGGAATAAATGAACATTATTCCTTTGAAATTGCTTATTGATAGATAATAGCGGACAATGCAAGCAAACGGACATCTTATCTCATCTGAACAGCCCACGCATCTTCATGAAGCATGCATGGGTTTTTCGCCGATTTCGCTGGCTGAAATGGACAGGGTTAAGTTGCTCGACCGCTTCGATCGGAAGTTTGTGTTGCCCCTCGGTAAGCTCCCTGAAATACTTAGTGCTGCTTCAATCCATTACCAAATACTAAGGATTGACGAGTACAGGATTTTTGATTACCGCACCCAATATTACGATACACCGGGATTCAGGATGTACCTCAACCATCACAACCGCAAACTCAACCGCTACAAGGTACGTAAGCGGGAGTACCTGACTACCGGGGAGGTGTTTTTTGAAATCAAGTTTAAATCCAATAAAGGCCGGACACGCAAAAAACGGATTTTAATCGATCGCCCGGATTCAAAGTTACGGAAAGCTGAAAAGAAGTTCCTGAAAAAGAATTCCTCGTATTTGCGCAAAGACCTTGAACCAAAAGTGCTGAACCACTTTTCGAGGATTACCCTGGTAGGCAAAGCTTCTGCCGAAAGGGTTACCATCGACATGGATTTGAAATACCAACTCAATGGATCAAGCGTTAACTTACCCACACTGGCCATTATTGAGATTAAGCAGGGCAGGAGCTCCGGAATTTCGAAACTTGAGCGGATACTGAGGGAGCGAAATATCACACCTTTTAAAATCAGTAAATACTGCATTGGTTCGGTGCTGTTAGACAAAGATTTGAAATACAACAGGTTTAAAAATAAAATAATCACTCTAAATAAATTGACGAATGACAGTCGCCTTGCTTCAGTTTTTGTCGGACCCTAAATTGTTTGGGATCGAATTTTTTAACCAATACGATTTCATGATGATGTTTTTTAGGTTCATGATGAATTTTGTGTTTACCATGATCATTGTCAGGTACATCTATTATGCCCATTCCAGGCGTAAGGACTATTTGTTTACCTATGTCCTGATCAGTATGGCGGTTTTCTTCCTGTCGTATCTGCTACAAAACGTTGACCTGCAACTAGGGTTTGCCCTGGGGCTTTTTGCACTTTTTGGGATCATCAGGTACCGTACAAACCCAATCCCAATCAAGGAGATGACTTATTTGTTCCTTGTGATTTGTGTGGCAGTAATGAATGCACTCTCCGACAAGGAGATCTCTTATGTTGAACTATTGTTTGCCAATGGGGCTTTGATACTTGTTACTTTTGTCATAGAATATTTCTGGAGTTTTAAGCACGAATCGAGCAAAACCATTGTCTATGAAAAAATTGACCTGATTAAGCCGCAGAACCAGGAAAAGTTCATCAAAGACCTTGAAAACCGGACGGGTTTAAAAATCAGCCGCGTGGAAATAGGAAAGATCAATTTCTTAAGGGACACAGCAGAGATTACCATTTATTATCTATTTGATAAGTATGCTACCAACTTTTTTGAAGGCGAATCCCTCGATAATTTTTCTTTTAAAGATAGTGGGAATAAAGATGACAAGTAATCGCTTAAAATATTTGTGGTTTTCCTTAGTGTTCATTCTCATCACGGGAGCAATGGACAGGCAATTATTTGCACAGGATTATTCCATTGGAAACCCGGCAAAGTTGTTCTCGTCCCATGAAGTGATCGAATTAACCCTGAAGGGGGATTTTAAAACCCTGCTCAAAGATATTGGCGACGAAAGGGATGAACATCCTTTTAAACTCGAATACAGTGAAAACGGAGATACCATCGTTTTAGATCTTAAAATTGCAACAAGGGGAAACTTCAGGAGAAAAGCTGAAAATTGCAATTTTCCTCCTTTAAAATTAAACTTTAAAAAGAAACAAGTAAAGTATACTTTATTTGAAGGTATTAATAAGATAAAGCTTGTAACGCACTGCAAATCAAAATCAAATAAATATGAGCAATATACCATAGAGGAGCATTTGATTTACCGGGCTTACAACATTATAACCGATACCAGTTTTCGTGTGAGGCTGGCTTTAATTAATTACCTCGATACGGTTTCAGGCAAAAAGACCCAACAGAGTTATGGCTTTTTTATCGAATCGGATGGTGCATTTGAAGACCGCTTGCAGGCAAATGAAAGTAAAGAGAAATATTTACTGCAAGACAATACCCGATACGATCACATTGGTAAACTCGCCATGTTCCAATATATGGTTGGCAATACCGATTGGGCAGTATCTACCTTGCACAACATCAAACTGTTTGTAACGGATACTTTGCAGCCACCCTACGCCATTCCTTATGACTTTGATTGGTGCGGTGCGGTGAATGCTTTTTATGCAAAGCCATTGCCCCGTTTTGAATTAGAAACAGTGCAGGAAAGGCTTTACAGGGGCTATTGCCGGGATATTGAGGAATACCTGCAATACGCCGGATGGTATTTGGAGAAAAAAGAAGAAATTTATGCATTGATCGGGAATTTTGAATTATTGGACAAGAACGAAAAAAAAAGGATACTAAAATATTACGACGATTTTTATACGGTGATTTCAAATGAACGGGCCCTCCAATCAGAGTTTATGAGTTCTTGTTTGAAGAAAAATTAATGACCCAATTTTAGTTACACGATAGTGATTTTCAAGGCCGGTGAATCGATATTGAATCAGATACAAGCATTAAAAGGCAAAATTATATGAGATATGGATTTTTAAAATTGTTTTTGTTCATTGTGGCTTTCGCTGCATCACAGGTCTCATTTGGCCTCATCTCGGAGAAAGATGCTATGCGGGCTGTTAAATCTGATAACCTTGAGATGGTGCTGCAATTTCTGGAAGAAGGCAATGATATCAATGGTATTTATGGTAAGGAAAAATCCACATTACTGAGTTATTCTATAAAAACCAACAGCTTTTGTGTATTTGAGCGTTTGCTCGAAATGGGTGCTGACCCAAGCATCATATCCAATGGCAAAACGCCCATAATGTATGCCGTTCAAAACAAGGAGCCACTGATGATGCGGCAATTAATAAAGTATGGTGCCGATCTTGATCAAGCTGCTAAAAAGGGCAATACAGCTGTTATTAATGCAGCAAAAACTGGAAAGTTAAAATGTGTGAAATTGCTGGTTGAAAGCGGTGCCAATGTGGAGCTAAAGAACGATGCCGGGATGACCGCCCTTGATTATGCAAATATTTCGAATTTCCCCACTCTTGCCGGATACCTTGTGAAAATCATCGAGATGCGGCACTACTACAACAATCTGCCCTTTTATTTTGACGGCCCACATATTGAATGGCAAAATGATACGCTTGTACGCATGTTTTACATGGTGTATGATACCATCAAAAAGTTTCCATTGCTTAAAGATGATTTTTTCGCTGTAAACAGTGATACCGTTACTTTGGATGGATTTGCCGGCGATACCAAGCAATACACAATTACCCACGACAGAAGCAGGGATCCTTCAATATTCGATAATGTTTCGCGGGTGTTGGCAATTGGCGATATACACGGGCAGTTCGATGCAATAACCACCTACCTGATCAACAATAAAGTGATTGATACAAACCTTGACTGGATATGGGGCGACGGGCATGTTGTTTTTTCCGGCGACGTTTTCGACAGGGGAAATGAAGTTACCGAATGTCTCTGGTTGATTTATCAACTCGACATACAGGCCAAGGAGCATGGCGGAAGGGTGCACATGTTATTGGGGAACCATGAAGTAATGATTATGACCAACGATACACGCTACCTCAATAAAAAGTATGAAGTCTTTTCGAACTATTTCCTAAGGGATTATGCCAGGTTTTTTGATGTCAACTCTGAACTGGGCCATTGGCTGCGCGATCGCAATGTTATTATTAAAATTAATGACGTCATTTACTCGCATGCAGGTATTTCGCCACAGGTTTATGACCGGGGCTTGAGTTTCGATTCGATAAACAATATTTTGCGGGATTATCTTCATGAGCCAATACTCCCAAAGCCTGGTAGCCTGACAGAATTAATGATCAGCGTTTACGGACCACTTTGGTACAGGGGTTATATAATTGAAAGCGACAATAGTTATTTGATTTCGCAAAAGGAAGTGGATGAGATTCTTAATTTCTATAAAGCAGATTTATTGGTGATTGCCCACACCGAAAATAAGGTGATCACCCGCCTTTACAACGATAAAGTTATCGCTATTGATGTCCCAATCCGAAACCGTGATTATGTGCCTGAAGCATTGCTGGTTGAAGATGGGAAGTATTTTCGTGTTATGGGTGAAGGTACAGTGGAAGAGCTTTACTAATTGTATCTATTTAGCTGGTATAGAAATGAACCTTTCGTTTAAATAATTTCAATTGTGTCATTTATCCGCCAGCTGGCGAATGTCATTAATTGTTATTTACGCTTCGCGTGTCATTTTATTTGAAAAAAATGACTACGAATGACCATCAATGACTTTCAATTGGAAAAAGGTTTTTGTTTTAATAAATCTCGCAACCACCTAAACAATTACAATTAATTCAAGTAAAACCGATACCCAACTTCTTCTAATTTTACATTGATAATTTGCAGGAAATCCAACTTATCGCTCAGGTATTTTTCGCGCTGCATCTGGTCTTTCAATTTAATGATGCTATATTTCTCCTCATTCTCAAGTGGCAGTTGCCCGGCGATATCAAGCACGTGGTTTGAGGTGATAATGCCTGATGTTACACCTGAATCTTTATTAATCCGTGAAAGTGTCATTTTGTAATCCCTGAACTTTTCAATCAATGAAGGATTCGCTATATCGTTGATCCTGTCTAGGATTTTTACTTTACCACCAGCATACAGCTTTCCGGGCAATTGTTCCTTAATGTCGCTAATCACAAACATATTTACACCCTTCACCAAAATATCCAATTCACCGCTTGGACTTGTGGCCAAAACTTTATGAATAACAACACCTGAACCATACAAACACATTTTTCCATCCTTCACATAGGGGATGCCAAATACCGCCTGATCATCGCCACTGTCATTAATTAACTGTTTGTATCTTTCTTCGAAAACATGCAGGGGCTGTATTTCACCTGGAAATACAATAACACTTACCGGGAACAATGGAAAATTATTTAGGACCTTAGCCATACTTTTTTGAATGCTTGAGTTTTTAATTAATGTTATAACACATAAAAAATGAAATTGTTTGTGCGAATTAAGGAACATCACATACTAAGATGGATTTTTAAACCTGATTTACCTTTGATATACTTCAAAATCAAGCATAAGGTTTTCATTTCATTTTGCATGTTGCAATTCAATTTGCAAAGGTTTCAGTAAAAATTTGAAATAGCAATAATTATTGTTGATTTTTTCGGGCAAAATAACTATTTTTGGAAGGTTATTGTAAAATTACTAAGATCATTAAAATCCTGAACTATGAGTGCGAATGATAATGCGAAACCTTTTGAGGTTTTTACGGGAACAGCATGGCAGGCTGAAACTGTCAAAGGTATGTTGGAAGATAATGAGATTAAAGCTTTTTTTGGTGATGAAATTTGGGCCACCGATGCACGTTGGGAGACTGCACCCAATAATTCCGGGGTTGTGCGGGTGTTTGTTACACCTGACGATACAGAAAGCGCAAAGATTGTGGTCGATAGATATTACGAGGATATCTCTTCTGAAGGGTATTAATTATATATTATTTACTGGTAATGAATTAAAGAAATTCAAGCTACAGGTAGATACAGAAGTCATTTAGATAGGTTGTCAATAGTGCTACACACGTCATTTAGCTTCGCTGTCATTTGTTGTCATTAGATGCTATGTCATTGATTGTCATTTGCACATGATTCACCATCGAAGTTTTAGCGAAGTTGATAGCGTGTCATTTATTGTCTTTGTAATGACAATAAATGACCATCAATTACCATCAATTACCACCAATGACTTCTTCTGTCTTCTGTCCTCTACTTTCTACCATCATTGCTCCACTTTTTCAACACCCATTTGTTTGATAATCTCTTTTTGTTGTTGAATGCGTGTTTCGAGGATGGAAATGTAAGTTGCATTTAGTTCATCAGGAAAATATGTAAACGATTCCTTTGCCCATTCCAGGGCAGGTTCAAGCAAACCTTCCATTTCGCTGGCCAGGGCAAGGTTGAAACAAGCTTGTGCTTTTATTTTAGTATCACCTGAAGCCAGTGCATTCCTCCAAAAGTAAGCGGCATTTTTCCAGTTGCCTGATTCTGCCTGCTTAAACCCTGATTTAATATTTTTATCTCCATCCTTAAAAATCATGCGGCTGGTTTTTACAAAATGGGGCGAAATCCATGACGCATAATTATAACCTGAAGTTAGCGCAGCCCTTGTCAATACTTCTTCCCGGACCTTGAAGCCATCATCATTCTCATCTATTTCCATCGATTCGAGCTCAAAATACAAAGTGTCGGAAAAGTTTTTTTTATCGAGGAGTTTTGATGTGTAGGGATTAATGAGCAGCCATTCGGTACTCATAACCACCTCTAATACACCATAAAGCCCGCCTGATTTACCAAAATACTCATCGTATGAATTTTCATGCGTTATTTGGTTTAGGATTAGGAATGCATTTGCAGCGTTTTCTTCGCAAAGGTTTCTAATAAAATCTATATCTGCCAGGGTATAGTCCAGTGTATTTTTCGGGAGTGGTTTTTTTAGTGTGTCAATGGTGATGGCAGAAAGCCTGCCACTAAAGGTAAGTTCATCAGCCAGACCAAGAATTGATGTGCGGGCAAGGGCTGTATCGATAAAAACAGTATCGTAATACACCCTGTCGTAAATCCGGAATGCTGTCCCGGCAGAATCGGCATCATCCAACGAAATATTATGCGCAATAGCGAGTGTCTGAATTTCCGGGGCTAAAAATAATTCAGCGGGTTCAAGAACTTCGATATTAAAGTACTCATAACTTTTACAAGCAGAAAGAAATAGAATTCCTGCCAATAAACTGAAAAGTAGTATTTCCTGAAATTTTGAGTTCATAGGATGAGCCACGATTTATCAAATATTATGCCTGATATTTTCTGCCTTGACAAAATTGAGGACAAAGATACACAGGCCAATTTTATTAATTGATAAAATTACAATATAAGCAGTATGTTTTTTTAGGTGAGAGTAGCCTCATGTCTCGGACGAAGGAAAGTGTTTGCAAGTCACCCCCTGAATTGCACAGAACAGGTGCCCAAATTTATTGAATGTAAGTATCTGTAATTTTGTATCTTTGAATCCCAATATAGATTTTGTTATGAAGGATATAATTTTAACTATTTCAAATGTTGAACTTGAGGAACTCGGTTTAGAGAAAGAAAAATTTTCCTATTCTGAATTTGTTAAAATTGTCAATAAGGAACTTTGGGAACAGGAATGTGGTGTCCTAAGTGAACCTATCGGAGAGTATATGATTTCAGATAAGCTAAATTCTGATAGAAAAGTAGAAAATAGAAAAAAGAGAATCGTTACTAAAATTGA
>CAZBDF010000220.1:0-7612 GCA_964490385.1 uncultured Lentimicrobiaceae bacterium
AGCCCAAAACCAAGGTGCGAAGGTAAAATAAATTTAGCACTGTCGCCTTCGCGCAGCAATAATATTCCCTCTTCTAAGCCTGCTTCTACCCCACCCCGACCAATTTTGAACTCCATGAATTCAAGACTATCAGAGCTATATAACAAATCACCGGTAATTAGCTCAAGTGAGTATTCGATAACAACTACATTTCCTTCTTCAGTAAGCTTTCCGGTGCCATTCTCGTTAATCATATATCTGAGTCCGGTACCAGTTTTTTGCATCTTCCATTTCTGCCTGCTAATGTAATCCTCAATTTGACCATCTTCAACCTTTACAGCTTGTTTATTGGCCTCAATGAGGGATGCCTCAATTTTTTCGCGATCAACTGGTTCAGTCTGCTTACTAGTCTTATTGTCGCACGATGCAAAAATCACCAACATCAATAGAATAACAGAGAATGTTTTGAAAATTTTCATCAAATACTCATCGCTTATGAATTTCTAAACTTGTAATAAAATCTGCCTTACTAATTATTTCATCAAACTGTTCAAAGTACTTTGCTATCATTTCAGCTTACTTAATTCGTCTTGAAACTCATTATAGGCTTCACATTCCCCGCTCCAAAACATAAAATCGTTGCTCTCGCTTTCATCCAAATAAACTCCTTCGATATAGTTTTTATAAAAATCTTTGGTTTTAATGTTATACTTTTCTTCGTAGTGAATAAAATCCAATTCAATATTTCGTATTCCTTTATTAAGCTCATCAACCCGATAGTTTATCATCGAACCAATTAAGCTTGAAAAATCCATCCCCGAATGTTCTAACAATTTGTTAAATTGTTTTTCTGTATGATTGTCTAAATTTAAGGTCACCATACATAATTTTCTTTAGTGAAATTCATTAGCAGATTAAAGGTGTACAACAAATTGCACATTATCTTGTGTGTTTGAGTTTATGAATCCTCTACGAGGATTTCGCTCTATCGTACGTTACAAATTGTTACAATTATGCAACCTCTACGAGGTAGGGCTTTTACAAACTTCATTACAGATAAATGTCCGTAGGACATTCATAATTGTAATACCCATATTCCATATGACCATTCACAATCCCGCACGTGCGGGATTGCATAATATTTCAAAATTTAACAATCGCATCATTGGTGAAGGAAAAGTATCTGTGCAATTTGTCGTGTACCCAGATTTATTCTTTTTCATAATTATAAGATCATCGTGTCATAATGTATCAAGTAATCACAAAATCAAGCTGTTCACTGTATAATGGTAAGATTTCTTTGAGCTTTTGGATGGTATCTTCCATACTCAATTCGGAATTTCCACCAGCAGCGTTTTTATGCCCGCCACCTTCAAAATATTCACTGGCAATTCGATTAGCCGGGAAATCACCCTTTGACCTGAAGGATAGCCTGATCAATCCTTTCCTTTCGGTCATCATGATTGAAAGGTTGATTTCTTTTATGGATAATGGATAATTTACAATTCCTTCGGTATCGCCAACTTTGTAATTAAAGTGTTCGAGGTCGGATTTTGTGAGGGGAATAAATGCTGTATGAAGTTCGGGCAATACCTGCATTTTCTCTCCTAAAGCGCTGCCCAATAGCCTGATCCTGCTTTCTGAGAAATTGTCGTAGATCAATTGATGTAATTTCACCGCATCCACTCCAAGTTCCACAATTTCGCCCATGATACGGTAAGTATCAGGCGAATTGCACGCATAACTAAAAGAACCTGTATCGGTGACTATTCCGGCATAAAGCCCCTTGGCAGCATCAACATTAAGGAATTTCTTTAATCCAACTGCCACAGCAAATTGATATACCAATTCAGCTGTTGAAGATGCACTAACTTTTGAAAACAAGTAATCAAAAGCGTCAGTATCCGGGTTAGGGTGATGGTCGATCAGAATTTTTGTGGCCGGGGATGCAACAAGCGCCTTTTCCATGAAATCCACCCTGCCAGGGGCATTGTAATCGAGGCAAAAAACAATTTTAGCTGATAGTAGCAGATCCTCTGCCTGCTCTTTATCCGATTCGTAAATTATTACATTTTCACTGCCTGGAATCCATTTCAGGAAGTCAGGGAAATTATTGGGAATAACCACATTAACCTTTTGGCCAGACTGTGACAAGATATGGTAGAGTGCCAAAGCCGATCCAACAGCATCCCCATCAGGATTGTAATGGGAGGTGATAACAATTTGTGCCGGGCTTGACAATAACTTTGATATTTCTGAAAATTCCTTAGGATTCAAATTGATAAGGTATTGAGGATTAAATATTTATTTCTTTACAAAAGGCGGCAAAGATAAAATAAAAAAAGTTAAAAGCTGAGATAAAATACTTAATATGCTAACTTTGCCCGTCATAAACAAAAAACATTAAAAATGCACGGACACAAGACATTTACAATGATAAAGCCAGTGGCTTTTGGGAAAAATTATACTGGACAAATTTTAGCCAAAATTATCGAATCTGGCTTCAGGATTTCGGCAATGAAAATGACCAAACTTACCCGCGAGCAGGCTATGAAATTCTATGCTATCCATAAGGAGCGGCCATTTTTCAACGATCTGGTTGAGTTTATGTGCTCAGGCCCAATTGTGGCTGCAATTATTGAAAAGGAAAATGCCGTAGAAGATTACCGCAATATTATTGGTGCAACCAACCCTAAGAACGCAGAAGACGGAACTATCAGGGCTCTTTTCGGAACATCAATGCAAGCCAATGCTGTGCATGGATCCGACAGCGACGAGAATGCTGAGATTGAAAGTAATTTCTTTTTTACCGGACTTGAAAGGCACTAAATAAAGGTGATTCGAAACGTACGATAGATTATTTTGCTCCTTTAAAAATAGCTATCATTAATTGTCATTTGCGCTTCGCGCGTCATTATTAAAAAAAAATGACAATAAATGACTTCCAATTGGAAAAAGATTTTAGATTTTAACAAATCTCTTAACCAACTAAACAGTAGCGATAAATATACCTATTCATGATGCCATAGCTACAGTATTATTCCTGCCCGGGGAAATATTCAGTAAAAGTCCTATCCCTATAGAAAATAACAATTTTTTCTACATCTCCCTGTGATTTATAATGCTGACCGGGTAATTCGTCTTTTCTGTCATCAGATTCCGATTTTTCAGATCCCATCCTATCTCCTTGATTAGATGTTGATTTCATAGGAGAGGGGTCATTTTCAACTTCAAATGAAGGGCTTATTTGATCATTGTCCCGGTCTTGCCCATGAATTTTTGATTCAGTAGATGCAATCTCCTTTTCTATTCTTCCATTGGCTTGCCTTTGATCACTGAACAAGTCCATACCAAATTCCTTATTCATCGAACCCTGTCCCTGGAGCAGCCATTCCAATCTTACTTCAGGGTAACGGTCCACAATTTTCATTATCAAGTCAAGGCTGGGTTTATTCCTTCCCGAAAGTATATGTGAAATGTTTGAAGGTTGTACGCCGATGGCCTGTGCAAATTCAGCATTGGTCACATTCTTAATTGACATGATTGTTAAAATTCTGTCCTGAATCTTGTCCATGATTTTTACAAAGTTAAATTCAAAATATTCACAAAGGTAAACATTAATTCATTTACATTTGTTACTTTCATAAATTTACATTTGTTTATGCATTGATAATTGTAAATGTAATACAATTTAGTACAAATATTAGTGTTACTCTACTATTTAGTAATGATTTAAGAAATACATTATTTGCGAAGCATGATAATGGCAAATACAATAAATACCTTAATCTAATAATTCATGTAAATTATCTATAGTACTGATTTCATTTTATTTAAATACTTTTTACCGAAATATTGCACTCTTTTCACAATAGATTACAGATATCATTGCAATAATCAAAATTAATTTACATTTGTACTCTCTTATTATACTTTACATTTGTAACTTATATGATGATTTTTCTGACCCTTTTCCCAGATCATAAAAATTGTTTCGTTTAAATAGAATATGAATAATTGGATGGGTAGTAAATGATAGGCTCCCCCTACCCTATTTCAGTCTGAATGCCTGATGGTGAAAAGATTCAAGAAAAATGTTGTAAATTGAAATTCGAAATTACTTGCCGCTGAACAATGTTTGACAAACAAGAGTTAAGGCTCGTAGAATTCAATATTTGCTGCTTGGCCTACAGCAGAATACTGACAGCACATTATAATGGTGGTAAAATCGCGGGATTTCTTTTAATTTGTAGGGGTTAAGAAACGTACTGTCAATATATTACGAGCGTAATAAAAGGGAATTTTACTTGAACCCATCCTACTCTAAAAAATACGACCAATATTTTGACCATTTTTCACCTTAAATCAGCAGAAAAATGGAGTTATACCATATGTAATTCAAAATGCGGCATTAACCATTGTAACATTGAAATGGCTTTCAGCGCATTTCAATTAACAATTGGTATAACAATGGGATTTTAAGGGATGATGAACGACCAAAAGGAAATTGCAATTTGAAATTGTACCCTATTACATATCCTTCACGGTAATTAGACAGATTAAATCTGGCCTTGCTTCCTTGCAGATTTGAATTCCTTTTCCTGGTGTTCTACAATTTGCCTTACATTTTTATATTTCTCCCAATTGAACTTTCTAACAAATTTTGCTGCCGCTTCTGCCCCACGAACAAACAGATCGATCTTCGCATCATCCTTAAGACCAAAATTCAGCCAATCATGATCACCAACATCGATGCTTTGTACCAGGTGTTTATAGTCTGGATTCCTTGAGATAAAATCATAATCGTGTAAATACCTAATCGAGTTAAACATAGCGCCAGCCAGATTTAAAGCATTAGAAATATTGTTTGATGAATCTCTATTGAAGCCTAATCTAACGCCAAATGTTGGCATCCTGGGAACAGCTGCTTTGTTGTGGAAAACATCAATTGGAAAATTGGACATAATGCCACCGTCAACAAAATAACTCTCAGTTGGTGGCCCGCCATTAAATCCGGCCAAATCAATCCAGTTTTGCTTAGCCTGATCGCCTTGCGGCATATCCTTAATCACCATTGGCTCGAAAAAATAAGGCACCGACATGGACGCCCTGACATAAAGGGCAGGATTAACCGCATCCACATCATCCCAATATAGTGATCTCATCCTGGGAAATTCAACTTTGGTGCCTGTGGTAATATCTGAGGCAATAACGGCAAATCTCGGCTTCAAGCCCTCAATCGTCCGATTAACATTATCCCTTATTTTCAGGCCATCAGGCACAACGCCAAATTTTTCTTCAAGGTCTTTTGTGGTGAATATTTGATTCTCATTCAAAATATTGGTCAGCCAATTTACAAAATCATTTCCGGGGCTCAAACCAATATCTTCCCTGATATTATCGATGACCTGCCATCCCTTCCAAAGCATTTTTGAAATCTTGGCCTTTTTAATGATGGCATTAACAAAATCCTGTACGTCATCGTCGCCATCAACAAATTCCATCAATTTTTTGCTGGCAAGCACCTTTACCAATTTTTCGGCTTTTGGTTGAGATACGTCGCCCATACCGGCCAGAAGAAGTGAGTTAATCGATCCAGCAGAAGTTCCGGCAAGGCTAAAAAATCGAAGTCCCATTTGCTCCAATACATAATTGTATCCGATTAGGGCAACGCCGAGAACGCCGCCACCCTCTCCAACCAATTCCACATATTGATTTCCTTTTTTGTCCAGCACATCCGAAAATTGTTTTTCGGGAATACCTTCATTTTTCAGGTCCACAATTAATTTGTGAACTGTTGGGTGTTCGGTAAATTGTTTGGTTTCCATGATGATTTGTTTTTTAAATTAAAAGTGCCTAAAGTACTTAAAGTGCCTGGTTTAGCCGAAGTGTGTTGAGTGAGAAGAATAACTTCTGTAGTTATTGATAGGTTGAGATATCGTGAATACCAGGCCTAAATTGCACCTTTAGATTTCAAAGCTACTAATTCTTAAACAAATAAATGGAAAAGAAGTTTTAAGGGATGTGATTTTTTTTGGGGTTACAGCGGAGAAAAAATGCGGGAATTAACTTGGGAAGAATGTTATTACAAAATAAGGCTTGCCAGCTTTTACACCAACAAACCTCTTTTTAAAATAAAAGTTAGAGCTGTTGTAAGTAAGATTTACAAACTTTTACCTGAGAGATGATAAACCAGTATCAATCTAATTTTGATGCGAAAGCAGTTCAGAATTAAGACAAATGCTGAAAGTCGTTTTTCCGTCTTTGCCCGAGTTTAAAATAATATCCCCGCCCATTTGCAAGATTATTTGTCTGCTTAGGCTTAGCCCGATACCTGAACCATTTTCTTTGGTGGTATAAAAAGGAATGAAAATTTGCTCTTTTATTTCGGGAGGTATTTGAGGTCCATTGTTGGTGATTTCAATTTTTCCTGTATTGTCCGTTCGCAAAAGTTTAATAGTGATGAGCGGATTTTGTATGTTCTCTAAAATTAGTGCTTCCAAAGCGTTTTTTAACAGGTTTAATATTACCTGAGAAAGTAGTTTTTCGTCGGTAGAAAACATAACGTCCTTCGGTATTAACTTTACGATTTTTATGGTGTCAAATCCAGGATAAGCGCTGGCAGTAATCAAATTGCTTTCGATTAATGCAGATAGGTTTACTTTATTAAAATGGGGTTCGGGAAGCTTTGTGAATTTCCTGTAATTTTCAACAAAGTTTATCAGACCGAGGCCTCGCTCCTCAATCACCCCAAGACCTTTCACAGTATTTGCAATTGTTGCAGAATCTATTTTCTCGCTGCTGATTATTTGATTGTTACTTATGAAGTAGCCCGAAATTACCTTCGACAAAGTAGTAATGGGTGCAATGTTATTCATGATTTCATGCGATAGTGTACGGGCCAGTTTAATCCAGGAATCTATCTCCCGATTATCCAGCTCTTTTGTAATATCGCTTACAGCCACCAGCTTGATGCTTTCGTTGATAGTTATAATTTCCGAGAGCTTAAACAAAAGTTTTTGTCCCTCCGGGTTTTCGAAAATCGCAGATTGACGATTTGTATTTCCTGATGACTCAATGATAAATCCGGGCAACTTTTTATCAATAACCAATAGTGCATTTATATGATGATGGTTGTTTAGTTTAGTCAGTTTTGTGGCAGCCGGGTTAATATTTATAACCCTGCCTTTTTCGTTGACCGAAAAAAGTCCGGTTGCCGATTGATCGATAACTGAACGAAAATACTGCTCCTGTGTGCTGATGTCGGTTTTTGTTTTTCTGAAAAGCTCGTTCAATCTTTCAATTCCTTCATATACTTCATTGATGGCTTTGTTTCCTGTATTCGATGGAGTTTTAAGTGTTGTGTCATCATTTTCGATGCCCAACAAAAAAGAGGCTATCCAATGGTTCAAACGATTAAAATACCAGATAATATTAAACACTGCACCCACTAGCACAGCAAATAACAGAATGCTTAAAATAACAGCCTGCTCTTCAAAATACAAATAAGTAGTAGCTGCTGCAAGCAATATTATTATTGCTAATCGTAAAAGTATTGCGCCATAAAAATGTTTGTACGACATCGGAATATTATTTAAAAAACCTTAAACCATTATCATTCTATTTCATCAGC
>CAZBDF010000221.1:0-7590 GCA_964490385.1 uncultured Lentimicrobiaceae bacterium
AGCAGAAACTACCAAGGGAAAATGCAGCATAATCATTGGTGCGGGCGTTAACCACTGGTACCACCAAAACCTGATGTACCGTGCCGGGATAATGACTTTGATGCTCACCGGATGTATCGGTGTTAATGGTGGTGGTATGAACCACTACGTAGGACAGGAAAAACTTGCTCCCACCGATTCATGGGCAACCATCATGTCGGCAAAAGATTGGCAAAACGGTGCCCGCCTTCAGCAATCACCTATCTGGCACTACATCCATTCCGATCAATGGCGCTATGATGGCAACCAGGCCGACTATAACACGGTGCCAAAAAATGACCTCTCTTCGATGCACTCGGCAGATATGGCAGTGAAAGCAGTGCGCAATGGCTGGATGCCTTTTTATCCACAGTTTGGCAAGAGTAACTTCGATATTGTGACGGATGCAGAAAAAGCCGGGGCAAAAACCGAGGAGGAAATCAAGGATTACGTGGTTGATAAACTTAAGAAAAAGGAGTTGGTACATTCGGTAGCCGAACCCGACGATGAAATCAACTTCCCGCGTGTGTGGTACATCTGGAGAGGAAATGCCCTGATGTCGAGTGCCAAGGGTCACGAGTTTTTTATGAACCATTATCTGGGCACACACCACAATTCGATAGCGGACGAAGTGGCCGACCAATTTGTAAAAGATATTAAATTCAATAGCGAAGCCCCTAAGGGAAAAATGGACTTGATTGTTAACCTGAATTTCAGGATGGACACTTCGGCACTTTATTCCGATATTGTTTTACCCGCGGCATCGTGGTACGAAAAAACCGACCTCAACAGCACGGATATGCACTCCTTCATCCACCCACTTTCGCCTGCCATAGCCCCAGTTTGGGAGTCGAAAAGCGATTGGGTGATATTCCGTGAGATTGCCAAAGCAACTTCTGAGTTGGCAAAAACACATTTTGCCGAACCGGTGAAGGATTTGGTAAATCTGCCTATAGCCCACGATAGCGCCGGCGAAATATCGCAAAGCGAAATCAAAGACTGGAGCAAGGGCGAGTGCGAACCGATACCTGGCAAGACCATGCACAACATGGTGGTGGTAGAACGCGACTACACAAAAATTTATGATAAGTTCATCAGCCTTGGTCCCAATGTCAGGAAAGGCCTCGGTGCACATGGCAACAGCTATCAGTGTGCTGATTTTTATGAAAAAATGTTGGACGACAAAGACCATTTGCAGGAAGTAGATGGTAAAAAATATCCGTCCTTATACGAAGATGAAGAAGCCGCCAACGCCGTATTGTACCTTTCGAGCCTTACAAACGGTGAACTCAGCAAACGTGCTTATGCATTGGCAGAGAAGAAAACCGGTGTAGTTCTCAGCGATATACCGGCAGGAAGTGGTGATGTCCTCATCAATTACAAAGACCTGCAAGCCAAGCCGCTCCGATACAATCAATCACCCGTTTGGTCGGGACTGATGAATGATGGACGTGCTTACTCAGCATACACCTATAATAAGGAACGCCTTGTTCCCTGGCGCACCCTCACCGGACGTCAGCATTTTTACTTAGATCACGAGGGATACATCAAATTTGGTGAACATTTACCAACTTACAAACCGTCGCCTAAACCCGATGTTTTTGGTGAATTGCGCCAAACCGTTGCAAGCGGAAAGGCCAAAATGCTCAACGTGCTTACGCCACACGGAAAATGGCATATCCACTCCACTTATGGCGATACATTGCGGATGCTCACCCTTTCCCGGGGCATGGTACCCTGCTGGATGAGTATTGAAGATGCCGCTGAATTGGACATAAAAGACAACGATTGGGTGGAGGTTTTTAACGATAATGGCGTGTACTGTACCAGGGCTTGCGTGAGTGCCCGGATACCTAAGGGGCTGTGCTATGTTTACCATGCGCCCGAGCGCACCTACTCTACACCCAAGTCGGAAGTCCGTGGGGGCAAACGCGCCGGTGGGCACAATAGTTTCACCCGGATACACCTAAAGCCCAACATGATGATGGGAGGCTATGGCCAATTCACCTATCACTTTAATTATTGGGGGCCGGTTGGGGTAAACCGCGACACTTTTGTACTTGTTCAAAAAATGACAAACGTAGAATTTTAACACAATATCAACCATGGATATCAGATCACAAATAGCAATGGTGTTTCACTTAGACAAATGTATTGGGTGCCACACTTGTTCGATTGCCTGCAAAAATATCTGGACCGATAGAAAAGGTGCTGAATACATGTGGTGGAACAACGTTGAAACCAAACCCGGCACCGGCTATCCCGGCAAATGGGAAGACCAGGACATTTACAAAGGCGGATGGGAGAAAAAAGGAAATTCAATCGCGCTCAAAGGCGCCGGGAAGTTTAAAGGGATGACACGGATTTTTCACAACCCGTATATGCCGGTCCTTAATGATTATTACGAACCCTGGACTTATCAGTACGAGCATCTATTTGAAGCCGAAGAGGGCGATGACCAGCCGGTTGCCAAACCTGTTTCGTTGATTACCGGCAAACCCATCACACCCAAATCTGGGCCCAACTGGGACGATGACCTGGGAGGCTCTGAGGACTATGCTAAAAATGACGTGAATTTCAAAAACCTGTCGCCCGCCGAGCAGGAGGCAATGTTTCAGTTAGAACGGATGACCATGCACTATTTGCCCAGGATGTGCAACCATTGCCTGAACCCGGCATGTGTTGCAGCTTGTCCTTCGGGGGCTGCATACAAAAGAGGCGAAGATGGCATTGTGCTGATTAATCAGAACAAATGTCGTGGCTGGCGGATGTGTGTTACTGCATGTCCCTACAAAAAAGCTTATTACAACTGGAACACCGGAAAATCAGAAAAATGCCTGCTGTGCTACCCACGCCTTGAAACGGGACAATCGCCAGCTTGCATGCATTCCTGTGTTGGCCGCATCAGATACCTTGGCGTTATGCTTTACGATGCCGATAAAATTGAAGCTGCTGCAGCGAGCGATGATGAGAATTTGGTAAAAAACCAGCTAGATATATATTTGGATCCGAACGACCCGGCAGTGATTGCTGCCGCCCGCAAAAACGGCATCCACGATTCAACCATCGAAGCTGCGCAGAAGTCGCCTGTTTACAAATTTGTTAAAGAGTGGGGGCTTGCACTGCCTTTGCATCCTGAATTCAGGACATTGCCAAATTTGTTTTATGTACCACCATTATTGCCTACTATGGCTTTTGTTGATGAAGCCGGGACTTATGAAACAACCACTGAAACCTTTTGGGGAGCCATCGAAAAGTCGCGCTTGCCCATGAGTTACCTGGCCAGCCTTTTCAGTAACGGCAACGAGGAAGTTATCAAAACTGTACTTAAAAAATTGATGGCTGTCCGCTTGCACCGCAGGGCCGAAACAGTTGGCGACCTTCCGGAAAATGAATCCGCTGATGCAATGAGAGATGTGGTTATGGACAAGGAAGTTGCCGATGCCATCTTCCGGTTAACATCATTGCCCTTGTTCGACCAACGTGTTATTATTCCTCCTGCCCACCGCGAAGAAGCTATGGAAATGCTGGAGAGTACCGCCGATGTGAAAGGCAATACGGGTTTTGGTTTTCTGGAAAAACCTGAGAGGGGATTGTAGGTAATTGGAAAATATTGAAAATTTGAAAAAAATAGGTGTTTGGGGTGTACGGCAGATTGCACAAATTCATTCCATCAGAAATCAAAATGAATAACTGTAATATTATGCAACCCCATACGGGGTTGGGCCGAGGACTCTGGCGCAACGTGATTACAATTATGAATGTCCTACGGACATTTGTAGCGAAATAATGCACGTAAGGAATGTACCTCGCAGAGCCCGCCTTGCCGCGAGGCAGGGTTTCAGAATTTTAGGGACAACAGTTTTGCATGTCTCTGACGAAATGATGCACGTAATGAATATACCTCTTAGAGCCCGCCTTGCTCGCCTCGCTGGAGCTATGGCGAAGCGGGCCGCGAGGCAGGGTTTCATAGTTGTAATAGTATAGAAGATAGTAATAAGGGAAATCCTCGTAGAGCCTGCCTTGCCGGCAGGCAGGGATTCATAAAATATAGAAAATGAGATTTGGTTCAATTTGACATGCAACAAAGGGATGCAAGCCCCGACCAACCTTCACTTCGTTTCAGTTGGGAGGGTGAGGGGATGGCGGCCCTTAGGTGATCTTTGAAGGTTCTTGGTAATCATTTTGATAGTAATCCTAAATGACCACAAGTGACAGCGAAGCTAAATGACAATCAATGACGTGCGACCTTCGCTGAAGCTACGGCGGTGGGTCAAGCGCAAATGACCACTAATGACAGCGTAGCTCAATGACGCAAAGTCCCGCACGTGCGGGAACAGCAACGAAAAATATATAATTTATCTGATAAAGAAAATGAACACACTAAACCATTATAAACCATTTGCCGACCTCTTCAGGTATCCTGATGACAAATTTTCATCACAGGCAAACAGCTTTTTAAGTACTGTTAGCGCAACATTTCCTGCACAAGCAGAAAAGCTGTCCGTATTTATTGGCTCAATTGAGGGGCTGACCGTCAAGCAGCAGCAGGAATATTTCATGAAGACTTTTGATGTGCAGGCGATTTGCTACCTCGATATTGGCTACGTGATGTTTGGCGAAGATTACAAAAGGGCGCAGTTGCTGGTCAACCTGCAGAACGAGCATAAAACTGCCGGCGTTGATTGCGGCACCGAGTTGGCTGACCATTTGCCCAATGTTTTATCGCTGCTTGCCAGCTCCAATAATCGCGAATTTACCGAAGAATTGGGCTTTATCATCCTTACACCGGCCGTCCGCTTCATGCTCACAAAATTCAACAATACCGATAACCACTACAAAGGTTTGCTGGAAGTTTTGCTAAGTATCCTACAGCATGATTTCCCTGGCGAAGGGCTTGCAGCATTTGCCTTTGCCGACGAATCATTCTCCGAAACCAATGAGTTTTTGATGCCTTCTCCAAAAATGGACATCTGTAATTCGAATTGTAAACAAAAAAGACATTAATTATGAGTAACTATTTCTTCTTCATCGGTTTGCCTTACGCGGCGATAGTTATCATGCTGCTTGGCTCAATCTTCAGATACCGGATTCTTAGATTTAGTGTATCCTCACTATCGACACAGTTTCTCGAAGGACGAGATTTATTTTATGGAAGCCGTCCTTTTCACTGGGGCATTATCTTCCTTTTCTTTGGCCATCTGACAGCCTTTCTATTTCCCAAAAGTGTAATCGTTTTCACAAGTATCCCCTTGCGCTTGATCATCCTTGAAGTGGTAGCCTTGGGTTTCGGTATCTTGACACTTTTCGGGTTAATCATGCTAATTATTCGCAGGTTATCACATAAAAAGGTGGCAGCGGTCACAAGCAAGATGGACGTGTTTGTTTACATCATCCTGCTCGTCCAGGTAATTTCGGGATTGTGGGTAGCCTACTTTGCCAGGTGGGGTTCTGCCTGGTTTCCGGCAGTATTAACACCTTACCTCAAGTCATTGTTTTTCTTCGACCCCGACATTGCAGCCGTTGCAGCATTGCCCATATCGGTAAAAATCCATATTATTTCCGCCTTCGTTTTTATCGGCATGATTCCTTTTACCCGCTTTATGCACTTTCTGGTGTATCCTTTTACCTATTTCTTTAGAAGCCCACTGTATGTGATTTGGAACTGGGACCGAAAGAAAATCAGGACATCAAGGAAAGTGATAAACGGCAAACGCGCAAAGAATAATTAATTATATGGAAACTAAAGTAACCCTTACCGGTAACAAAGTTCTGTTTTTTAACACGCTTGCGTTCACTATTTGTTTTGCTGCCTGGATGTTGAATGGCGTGCTTGTAACTTTTCTTGTCGATAACCAGGTTTTTGATTGGGGCCCGGTAAAGATTGGCTGGCTCATGGGGCTGCCCGTTTTAACCGGGGCTTTATTCCGCCTGCCTGCCGGCATCCTCACCGACAAATATGGCGGAAAATGGGTTTACGGAATCTTGCTTTTATTGTGTGCCATACCAATGTTCCTGCTCAGTTACATGAATAGTTTCCTGGGCTTTGCACTTTGCAGTTTTGGCTTTGGCTTTACGGGTGTTAGTTTCGCTATTGGAATTGCTTATACTTCAGTATGGTTTCCCAAACAACGACAGGGAACAGCCCTGGGAATTTTCGGTGCAGGCAATGCAGGTGCTGCACTTACCACACTCCTTGCACCTACCATGCTAAAGCATTTCACCGACAATGGTGCCAACCTCGATGGCTGGCGTACCCTGCCAATGGTTTATGCAGCAGCCTTAGTGGTAATGGGAGTTATATTCCTGATTTTTACGACCAATAAAAAACCGGCCACGAATAATAAAACACTCAAAGTCATGCTCAAACCGCTCAACGACATCAGGGTGTGGAGGTTTGGGCTTTACTATTTTCTCGTGTTTGGCTGCTTTGTTGCCTTTTCGCAGTGGCTGGTTCCCTATTTTGTAAATGTATATTATTTGCCACTTGTTACAGCTGGTGTTTTTGCTGCCCTGTTTAGTTTTCCTTCGGGTGTAATCCGTGCTTTGGGTGGTTGGATGTCGGATAAGCTGAGTGCACGAAAAGTTATGGTTTGGGTGTTAGGAGCATCAACCGTTATTTCATTGCTTCTTGTTGTTCCTAAAATGGAAGTCTATTCCCCGGGCAAGGGGATTATGGCTACAAAGGCGGGGACAGTTACAGCACTTACTGACGAATCCATCGAAGTGGATGGAAAAACCTACAAGATGAAATCAAAAGATGGAGAGCTTGAAATGTCTGATGATAAACTGCTCATTTGGCCTACCAAGGAAACATGGCAGGAACCGGTAGTAAAAGTTGGTGATGAGGTGAAGAAAAAGGAACTGCTTGCCAAAGGAACTTCACGGATATATTTTCAGGCCAACGTCTGGGTGTTCGCGATATTGGTTATTCTAATCGGTTCGGTTTGGGGGATAGGAAAGGCGGCGGTTTACAAATTTATACCTGATTATTTCCCTGATGAAGTAGGAGTCGTTGGTGGAATGGTAGGCGTGCTTGGTGGCCTGGGTGGATTTTTCTGTCCTATTATTTTCGGCTACCTGCTCGAAGGTACAGGACTATGGACAAGCTGCTGGATGTTTATGTTGGCCCTGTCGGCAATTTGTTTGTGGTGGATGAACAGGGTGCAAAACCGTATAATGAAAAAAGCCGCACCCGAAGAGATGAAACAATTTGAAATAAGCTAAATAGATAATAGTAAAATATGGTTGTTGTTTATCTAATACTTTAAACTCCCACCATATGGCTTCTACCATTGACCCCCTCTAACTCCCCCTTGAGGGGGAGGATGCCACCGCACTGGCTACAGCAGTCGCTTGTGCGGCTGGTCTCCCTTCCCCTTGAGGGGAAGGGCGGGGATGGGGTCATAAGGATTTTGCAAATATTACAACCACCTTAAAAATTACGAATCATGTCAAAAATAAATTTATCAGTCTGGAATGTTGAAGATCCGGGTTTCTGGAAATCAACCGGAAAAAAAATTGCTTCCAAAAACCTGTGGATATCTATCCCTGCGCTATTACTGGCCTTTG
>CAZBDF010000222.1:0-7575 GCA_964490385.1 uncultured Lentimicrobiaceae bacterium
TTTTTTGAAATTTATTTGTCATTTGAAATTTGTGCTTTGGTGCTTATTCTTGTAATAATGGAGACTTTATGGACAGACACTATTTAGTATCTTTTGAGAACTGAAATTGTATCCCCACTACTATACCAACACTTCCAAAAGGATACTTGGTCTTAAGTTCCTCTTTTGGTTGCGAATCAGGACTTGGATTAGTATAATTAAATGAATAGTTATCAACATATTCTGTTTCCTTTTCTTTCACGGTTAGATCGGGCAACAAATCTTTATTACCCTGAGTGAATTCTGTTACTTCTCCCTTTGTTGGTGCATACGATAAATTTATCATATTGCATTCACCATACAGAGTAAACCTTTCATTTAATTTCACTAAAATACCAACTGATGCAGTTCCTCCGAACGACGATCCTCCATTCATTTCATATCTCCTGTAAACATTACCATCATTATCATTGTAGTCATGTTCCAGATATATTGATCCCACGCCAAATACAACACCAAATTTTGCATATGGATTAATTTTTTTAAAACCCGGGCTAATGACAATCGTCGGCAAGAATCTAATCATTCTTGAATAATACCTGAAACTGGAATTTCCTGCTACACTATTATCTTTGGCTTCTGTTTTACTCCCAAGTAAAAAATTAATCCCTAAATCCACTCCGATATATTCGTTAAACATATAGCCGAAAGAGCCTCCGAAAGACACTCCTTTTCCAAGCGATACATTTATTTGCTCATAATTTGAAGAGTCGTAATAGCTAACAGAATTATAGAAATTTGGAATGTTTTGAGAGCTCATTTGAAATCCATATCCACCATTAATATTAATATATGGTTTCTGTCCAAATGATAAAAGAGCCATTACAATACAAACGATTAGAAGCGAAAGTTTTTTCATAGTATTTTTCATTCTTTTGAGTTTTAGTCTCTGTATTTGTATTTCCAGATTTGCTGAAAGATTTTATTTCTTTTACCGATAAACATGAGATTCAGCAATTAATAAAAATTGAACGGTTCATCCAGGGCTGTAAAGAACAATTCATAATTGCCATCGTTGTCAAGATCATACACTGTACAGCCGGCTCCCTTGTTGTGATATGAAAACTTGGATTCTCCTCTTTTTATTAGTGACCAGCAGGGAGCCTGGGTGCAACCCCCTCCGGTTGTTGGTTCACCATTGAGATCAATATTCCAGGCAATATCATACCATGGCGTGTCAGCCTGATCGTGATTATTTATATTAAGGATAACGAATTCAGGTCTTCCGTTTTTATCAATGTCAGCTATAGCCAATCCCCCACCTGAAGAATCCCAACCGAAATGTTTTGGGCCTTGAACAAGGTTACTCCATGCGTTACCAGAGGGGCCACTGGTAGGATATCCATGATTTGAAGGATTGATGTTCCATGCAATAAGGTACCGTGCATTATTAGGTCCTGAATTTCTTGTGATGGCCATTAATACAAGGTCTAATATTCCGTTATCATCAATGTCGTATAAAGCTACACCACCTCCATCATTTCTCCAGCCAATATCAAAAAAATTTGAAACCTTAACAAGCTCATCCCAGTTAGCAGGTTCTCCGGTAGTAGTATTGATATCCCAACCAATAACATATCTGAAACTGTTCATTGAGGAATAGTTATGAGTAACCGACATCAGTAATATATCAGGTATTCCATTATTATTGATATCAGCTAAAGCAACACCACCACCTGCGGTCTCAGAGCCAATATCCAGGTTTTCAGTTGGAACATAAACTCGGTTTTTTTGACTTCCGGGAGTACCATCATTGTTGATATCCCAGTAGATATCATAATAGAACTGGTTACGTCCAACCGGGTAATTAATTCCCATTAGGACCAGGTCGGGAATATTGTTATTATTTATATCAAATATTTCTGCACCTCCCCCGGCAGGATTTCCTCCACCATAAGGTTGGTTTTCATTAAGTTTATGAACCGGGCCCCATGAGGATGCCTGACCGTTAGTATTAACATCGAATCCAACAACAAACCTGAAAGGATTAGGAGATGGTGGACCTGTAGAGATATCCTGGTGTTTAATGGACCATGTATTGTTATGCCTGTTTTTTATATGTAATGCCATATCGTTTTCAGTTAGTTTCACAAATGCGTGACCCCGCTGATTGTTGTTATCCTTACCTACATCAGGTATAATATAATTATTGAAAGACACATTATTACCCGTGCTATCAATACCGACGGATATTATTTTATGATCTCTTAAGTGAGCATGTCCGGTAAAAATAGCAATGACGTTGTAGGGATTACATTGCTCGGAGCTACTTTTCCTTCGGCAAAGTACATTAAGTTCCAACTCTCTATCGTTGGATGTCCACCAATCTCCGTCTGTGCTAAAAGCATCCCAGCCGTAATGCTGGCAAATGATGACTCCTAAATTGCTGTTTCCCACACGTTCCTCGAGTATTTGTTCTAACCAATCAAGTTTAGCCTGATTAATTGCTGACGATTCTTCCCATTCATATGATCCTGCCCACATACCAAGCTGTACAAAAAAATATTGCCCCCATCGCCAGCAGTATGTTCCTCTGGACATGTTGGGATTATTAGATAGAATCCCGTTGGCACTTTGTATTCTATTTTGGATATACTTAGCAACAATTCCAATAGGTTCTCCAGGATTTTGAGATCCATGGTTTCCAATGGTTGGAAAGACAGGAAAATTTACTTTATTGCCGTTACTATATGCTGTATAATCGTTATCACTGGCACATGCAATAGACCCACCATCATGCCCGGGATAATCATTTTCCCACATTTGCCTGTATGCAATAAGATTTTGAACACTTGTGTGTGAATTCACTAAATCCCCTAATTGAATTATCCCCAGGCAATCGTTATTTTTGCAGTCAATATTAATGTCGCCAACAGTGACACGATTGCGTTCTGCTGCATCTGTATCGGCCGTAAAACAGGCATCTGAACAATCCACGTGGTTATCAGCTATTATCCCAAAACATATAATTTTTTCCCCAGGGTCTATTTTCTTTACATTAATTTTATAGGGCTCCCCTGGATTATTATTGCTACGTGATTTATCTGTTTGAACTGATGTTTCTTCATCAAAGTCTTTATTACATCCGTAAAACATAGTAAGGAACAGAGATATAACTGTTATCACAACAATTACTCCTGGTCTATTTACTGACATAGCTGGTTTCATTATTTATAGTTTTAGTTATATTTCTGCAACATTGTGAGATTACTTTAAACATCCTACGAATATTAAAAACCAAAAGTAAGAAAAAAGGTGGATACATGTTTGTTTTATGTGATATTTTTTCGCATAGACCCTTTACCAAAATCAAGTTCCGTTACTGTTAATCAATAAGTTATCAAAATCTGAAATGCGCTTAAAAGCATATTTGCTATCTATTTCTTGAGTTCCCATCATAGGGATCTTACAGTCAGACTCGGAATTTCTGTTCTTCAACAGATATTCGCAATAATGCTCCCGCTAACACCGATCCGATAGATATTGTACCTGCGCCTGCGAGGGATATTGAAATGATAAAACAAAATAAAGATTGTGCTGAAGAAAATGCATCTATGTATAAAAACACACCATTGCCAGAAGGTATTTATTGTGTAGGAGTTAAGGGTAAAGATGTTGAAATTTCCATGAAGATGGAATCCGGGAGTATGGCTGTTTTAGCACCTGCCGTTATTCGTGTATTGGATGAGTTGGATGTTTTAACTAAGGATGAGCTAAAAACACTTGAAAAATACAATCCTATGAAAAACACCAATGATTTGAAAATTTTGTATTATGACAATAAAATACAAAGTTTTCAAAAATATGGTTGGGTATTTCTGCACTTCACCCCACGTACTGGGGCTATTGAAATTCAAATATTTGCAATTCATTCTTATATCGAACTCAGGTTACTACGAATTGATTGCTATCGTTTTATTCATTTCGGCAATTACAATTTCAACATCCGATGAGTTCGTTTGCCAGTTTACGAATGAAGCTCTTATGCCTGGCTTGCCAGCATACTGTGTCGGCGTCATAAATACTTTTCCGGAAGCATTTAGTTTATATAAAAAGCGTGCTACTTTATTTTGATTATTTCCCTTCAAAGTAAAACAGACATTATTTAGCCTGACCGGTGCAAGTAATTCAAAGTGTTCACATGTTTCAATAAAACCACCCAATAGTCTTGCCATTTCTATCGAATTTTCTACAATATCCTGGTATCCTTTTTTCCCGTAAGCAGTTAATGTAAACCATGCAGGCAATGCTTTAAGTCGCCTTGAATTTTCGGGCAGAAAGTTCAAGTAATTAAAGTCTTTAGCAGGATCGCCTAAATAGGGCGCATTGGAATTTTGAAATGTTTCCATTTGCAAAATCTTTTCCCAGTTCTTGCCCAATCCATTGGCGGGCCACTGCAAGACAGGTGAAATTCGACATAGTTGCGCCTGTAACAAAACCACCCAGGAAATCATCCGGAAGCTTAAATAAGTCTAAAAGCAATCTTATTGGCTCCACTTCTATAATTGCTGAAACATCTCCTTGTGCATTAATTGTTTGCGGATTTTGATCGTAAATTGTTGCCAGCCAATCACCAAGAATTGAAGCAGGCGTTGAACCACCAATTACATATCCAAGGTACCTGGGGCCGGCTGAGCCCACTATTAAATGCTTAAATTTCTCATTAAATAATTTGAGCGTGTCAAATCCGCCTAACCCTGTTTCATTAAGCTTTGCAACGCTGTATTCTATTACATCAGTTGAAGTCTGTCGCTCTCTAATGTTTTTCAAATAGTCAAGACCCTGACGTTTTACTTTTTCAAGTAATTCATCAAGATTTGTCATATCATGTTTTAACTGGTCATTCATATTCCTAACAATTGATGTCCTATAGAAACAAATGTATTGTTTTTAAAAAAACTAATAAAACCCTTAAATTTTGTATCTGTTTTTGTTGTGAATGAAGAACCGTAAAATTGAGTTAAAGTGCTTTCATCCGAGGATAAAATTCACGCGAATAGTAAAGAAGCTGTACTTCTAAAATGCGGCACCTGCTTTTTGGATTATCTGAAGGATACGGAAGACGACAATTTGGAGGTGATTGCTTTTCATTTATTCCCGGATATTTTAAAAGACTTTTACGTAAAGGAACTACCTGCCCTGATAGAAAAGAACACACGTAAACCTGAAACGCAAGTTGTAGTTCCTGATGATACCATAGCAAAGTTTATCGAATCATTGGATTTTTATTTCGTTTGCCATTGAGTTTAATTTAGTCTTTCCTTTTTTTAATTCTGATTTTTAGTTAACCTATTGGTATTTACCCCTCCAGAATTCTGTTTAATATTCTATTTGCCAGAGGGGCCATTAATATTGAAGTTGGAAACGCAATTCATATACCAACTTCAAAGGCTTTTAACCATATTTCTATGAACCCATTAGTTGGACTGGTGTTTTTATAGAACAATAACCTGCCCTGAAAGTATTGAGGCCGAAATCAGGGCCGCTATCCCCTCGAACGTCGGAGCTTGACTGCCTCGACGGCAAGGCGGACATCCCTTTCCTTCTCTCATTCAATCATTCCCTAAACATTTTTATCATTGCCACATTTCATCATTTTATCATTTTATCATTCAATCATTCCATTTCAAAGGATTTTTTAATTTTGGCAACGAATAGAAAACTATGGAGGATAATCAAACCAAAAAGGGTTGGAAAGAAAGATGGTACCATATCATTTTTGAATCCAGTACAACAACCGCGAAAAATTTCGACATCGTCCTACTGGTACTGATCGTGTTCAGCGTACTCGTTGTTATGCTCGACAGCGTAAAAGATATCCATGATTTCATGGGCATCTGGTTTCTTTATTTAGAGTGGATTTTTACCATCATTTTCACCATCGAATTTATTGTCAGGATAATTGTTAGCCGGAAAAAGGTGAAGTATATCCGAAGTTTTTATGGCGTAATCGATCTTCTTTCAATACTTCCAACTTACCTCAGCCTGGTTGTAACTGGCAGTCACTTCCTTATCATCATTCGAATCCTCAGGATGCTACGGGTTTTCAGGATTTTAAAATTAAGTCGCTATCTAAAAGCTTCAGAAGTACTTGCAATTTCGTTGAAGCAAAGCAAATACAAAATCATTGTATTCCTTGAAGTAGTGCTGACCACAGTGGTAATTATGGGCTCGCTGATGTACCTGATTGAGGGGCCGGAAAGCGGCTTTGACAGTATCCCACGTGGAATTTACTGGGCAATTGTTACACTTACAACAGTTGGCTTTGGCGATATTACACCGGATACTGTTTTGGGACAGTTCGTTGCTTCAATTATTATGATCCTGGGTTACTCGATTATTGCCGTGCCAACCGGGATTATTTCATCCGAGATGATAAAAACAAATACCATGATGCTAAACAATAAACAATGCGATGATTGTCAGACGGTATTGCACGCGGATGACGCTAAATACTGCAAACATTGCGGCAAAAAGCTTTGTAAAAATCTTGATTAAAAAAGGCGAGATGTTTGTTCGTCGGCGGGTAAGTTGACGGTTATTCTGAAATCATGAAAGCAAAAGGATATATATGAAAAATAAGTATGTAAAGTTTATATCAGATGAACATTTCTTGAAGTGTATTGAAGACTTGCACGGTTCTTATTCAATGGCAAAAGAAAATATCAGCAAGAAGAAATTTTATAACAACAAGATAGACTCGATAAAACTAACTTTTGACGCTAAATTCAATAAAATAGACGAAGAAAGTATAATTGAAACTGAAATTCTAAGGCAGATAGACAAATCGATAAATAATTCGATAGGTACTTTTCACGAACAGATTTTAGGCGGAATCGAGGGCTTTGAAGTTGGCAAGCTAAGTGGTTTTGACATTAAAGCAAACGATGACACCTTGTTTGCCGATATAAAAAATAAGCACAACACAATGAACAGCAGTGCAGCTGAAAGCTTATTTCAAAAACTTGCCCGATACGCTGACACCTACAAACAAGCAAAGTGTTATTGGGTGCAAATATTGGCCAAAGCTAGTTTTAACGAAAAATGGATGGGCGAAATCAATGGTAAGGAGTATAGCCACAGTAGGGTTTACAAAATTTCGGGAGACCAGTTTTATTCTTTATTAACAGGAAATGAAAATGCGTTTTTTGAACTCTACAAAGCACTTCCTTCGGCTATTTCAGATTTTTTGGACAAGTTGAAAAAAAAGAAAATTATGTCTGTAAATTCTGCACTTTCAGAAATAAAAAAAGAAACGACAAAAAGTGGCCGTTCAATTCTTGACCAAATTACTTTTGAAAATTTCAGTTACTATTTAGGTTTCGACAAACTATAATAGGTATTTAGAAACTTTACTATCGAATAACCAATTTCCTGGCCCAAATTTACAGGGACAGCATTTCCTATTTGCTTATACTGCTGGGCAATTGAACCCGAAAATCTCCAATCATCAGGGAAAGTTTGAATACGCCCATATTCTCTAACAGTAAAAGGACGGGTTTCGTCTGGGTGGCATCTTTCTGTCTGTTTTTGAGC
>CAZBDF010000223.1:0-7550 GCA_964490385.1 uncultured Lentimicrobiaceae bacterium
AAAAATGTCACGTTTTCTTTCTAACACTATTTATCTATTCATTATCCAACCCATACCGGGTTGCCATTATCACTTAACCTTATTCTTTTCTACAATAGCAACAATCCACAACTCCATCTCTTTTCACTTTATCCATTTTTATTAACACCCCAATTATCAGGTATCATTTTACCTAATTTTGCCTTTCTTTTTCGCAACCCAACAATAATACCATCTACTGATTATGTTCCTGATATTTGACACTGAAACCACCGGCCTTCCACGGAATTATAACGCTCCATTGACAGATTTTGACAACTGGCCCCGGCTGGTCCAGATTGCCTGGCAACTCCATGATCTGGAAGGAAAGTTGGTGGAACAAAAAGAATTCATTGTCAAACCCGATGGTTTTACTATTCCGTTTAAGGCTGAAGAAGTTCACGGTATCTCAACCCAACTTGCTATAGAGTCGGGAGTTCCTATAAAGGACGTTTTTGATGAGTTCCAGAAAGCTGTGGGCCGAAGCACCTATATTGCCGGACACAATGTTGATTTCGACTTAAAGATAACCGGGTCAGAATTATTGAGGAATGGCTTTGAAAATTCTCTCCAAGGCAAAACCATGGTTGATACGATGATTGAATCGACCAACTTTTGTGCTTTACCTGGTGGCAGGGGCGGTAAGTTCAAATACCCAAAGCTGGGCGAACTCCATGAAAAACTTTTTGGCGAGAGTTTCGAAGAAGCCCACAATGCAACTGCCGATGTAGTTGCCACAAGTCGTTGCCTTCTCGAACTCATTAGGGTGAATGTAATTGGTGCCGATAAATTGAAGCTGGGGCAGGATCTTATCCAAAACTTCAGGGCTAAAAATCCGGGCACAATTCAGCCGATAGATATTAAAATAAAATCCCTGAAAAAGGCCAGCGAAAGGCTTGCCCAAAAAGAAAGGGACAAAGAAGCTGCAGAGCGTATTCAAAGCGATGAAACAGTTGTTGACACTCCTTTTTGCCATCTGCATGTCCATTCTTACTTTTCTGTTTTGCAAGCAGCTCCATCCATCCCCGGGCTTATAAAAAAGGCAAAAGCATATAACATGCCTGCCATTGCGCTTACTGATCTTGGGAATATTTTTGGTGCATATGCCTTCATTAAGGAAGCTGTTAAAAATAAAATTAAACCAATTGTTGGTTGCGAATTTTACCTTGTAAAAGACAGGACCAAACAGAAATTTACCAACGACAATCCCGACCGGCGCTACCAGCAGGTGATGCTTGCCAAAAACTATAAAGGCTATAAAAACCTGTCGAAGTTGAGTTCTATCGGTTGGATTGAAGGCAATTATGCGCAATACCCAAGGATCGACCGTGAAGTGCTCGAAAAAAACACGGAAGGCCTGATTGCGACCACAGGCGGCATGCAGTCCGAAATTTGTGACCTGATACTAAACGTGGGCGAGCAACAAGCCGAGGAGGCTTTTAAATGGTGGCACGAACTTTTTGGAGACGATTTTTACATACAACTCAACAGGCATAATCTGGAGGAAGAAAGACGTGTTAATGCTGTTTTACTTGAATATGCCAAAAAATATGGCGTTAAAGTATTTGCGGCCAACAATGTCTTTCATATCGAAAAGGAAGACGAAATATTACTGGATAGCCTTTTATGTATTAAAAACAACGAATACCTGTCCACAGAAAAAGGACGTGGCAGGGGCAAGCGATTTGGCTTTCCCAACAAGGAGTTTTATCTGAAATCGCAGGAAGAGATGAAGGCCATCTTCGAGGATATCCCTGAAGCAATTTCTAATTCCTGGGAAATCGTAAATAAGATCGAAACCTATTCCCTCGACCGCAAGCCATTGATGCCCTACTTCCCCATCCCCGAAGGCTTTTCTGACCCTGATGAATATTTACGGCATCTGACTTATGAGGGTGCAAAGGAACGCTACACCGAGATCACTAAAGAAATTACTGAACGCATCGACTTTGAGCTGTCAGTTATAAAAAATATGGGCTACCCGGGATACTTTTTAATTGTCTGGGATTTTCTTGCCGAAGCACGGAAAATGGGTGTATGGGTTGGCCCCGGACGTGGTTCAGCTGCAGGTTCGGTAGCTGCTTATTGTTTAAAAATCACTGATGTCGATCCCATTCACTACGGCTTACTCTTCGAGCGTTTCCTCAATCCCGACAGGGTGTCCCTCCCAGATATCGATATTGATTTTGATGAAGATGGCAGGGACCGTATCCTAAAATGGGTCGTAAATAAATATGGCGAGCAGCGGGTTGCCCACATTATCACTTTTGGAAAAATGGCTCCTAAGATGGCCCTTCGGGATATCGCGCGGGTCAAACAATTGCCTCTTACCGAAGCAAACCGACTGGCAAAACTTATCCCAACTACTCCCGGGACAAGTTTCAAAGATGCCTTTAAAGCTGTTCCTGATTTGGTTAAGGAAAAAAAATCCAGCAATCCGCTTGTTGCCGATACCATTCAAATGGCAGAAAGAATTGAAGGAACAGTTCGAAATATTGGCACACATGCCTGTGGAATTATCATTGGCAAGGACGACTTAATTGAGCACATCCCCCTGAGTACATCCAAAGATGCTGACCTCCTGGTTACCCAATATGATGGTGCCTACATCGAAAATGTTGGTATGTTAAAGATGGATTTCCTTGGATTAAAAACCCTCTCTATAATTAAGGATGCTGTCGATATCATTAAAAAATCCAAAGGTGATGTGATTGATATTGATGACATTCCGTTTGATGATACCGAGACATTTGAACTCTTCAGCCGTGGTGACACCACGGGTGTTTTCCAGTTTGAGTCCGATGGGATGAAGAAAAACCTGAAGGAGCTTAAACCCAACAGGTTTGAAGATCTGATTGCCATGAATGCCCTGTACCGTCCGGGACCGATGGAATACATTCCCAATTTCATCCGTCGAAAGCACGGCACTGAGAAGATAGAATACGACATCCCTGAAATGGAGGAAATCCTCCAGGAGACTTACGGAATTACTGTTTATCAGGAACAGGTGATGCAACTATCGCAACTACTGGCCAAGTTTACACGTGGCCAGGCTGACACCCTCAGGAAGGCGATGGGGAAAAAGCAAATTGACACCCTGAATAAGCTAAAGCCCATATACCTTGAAGGTGCCGAGAAACAAGGCCATGACGCCATAAAGCTGGAAAAGATCTGGAACGACTGGAAGGAATTTGCCAAATATGCATTTAACAAATCGCACTCTACTTGTTATGCCTATGTAGCTTACCGCATGGCTTGGCTGAAGGCCCATTATCCTGCTGAATTCATTTCGGCAGTACTGAGCCGCAACCTGAATGATATTACCAAAATCACCTTTTTTATTGACGAAGCAAAACACATGGGCATCAATGTTTTGAAGCCCGATGTAAACGAATCGGAGTTGAACTTTATCGTAAACAAAAAAGGTGAGGTCAGGTTTGGGATGGCGGCCATTAAAGGCCTGGGATCGTCAGCGGTGGAAGCTATCATTGAAGAACGCAATGAAAATGGCCCTTATACCAGCATGTTTGATTTTGCCCGACGGACAAATTTGAGGGTTGTCAACAAGCGTAGTTTCGAAGCATTGGCCAAAGCAGGAGCCTTCGATTCATTTGAAAATACACACCGCGCCCAATTTTTCTACCGCGAAAATTCCGATGATAGCATTTTCATGGAGAAGGTAATGAAATTTGCGGCAAAATATCAGGAACGGCAGAACTCACAGCAGGTGTCCCTCTTTGGAGATGATGATGTTGTGGATAGTTCTGATCCGCCAATGCCTGATTGCAAACCGTGGTCGAAGATTGAGCAGCTTAAAATGGAAAAGGAAGTCACCGGATTCTATATCTCGGGGCATCCATTGGATGAGTACAAACTGGAGATGCAACACTTCGGCAAACAAAAAATTTCCGACTTTAAGGATAACCTGCATGCCTTTAAAAACCGACAGATAGTATTTGGTGGAATGGTAACCGGTGCCGAAGACAAGATGACAAAAACCAATAAACCTTTTGGAAGTTTTACGGTTGAAGACTTTGATGATTCAATAGAATTAAGATTATTTTCGGAAGACTATCTAAAGCACAAACACTTTCTGAGCGAAGGTTTCTTTTTATTGATTTTTGCCAGTGTCCAGCAGCGCTTTTATAGTGAAGACCAGGTGGAATTAAAAATCAGCAACATCATGCTATTGCCCGAAGTACTTGAGCGGGAAACGAAGGAAATCAGGCTTAAAATGACTTTAAATGTTTTGTCGGATAAACTGATTACTGAACTGTTGGGCCAGGCACAAAAATCCGCTGGTAATTGCCGCTTAAACTTTCAGGTTTACGATGCCGAAAATAAACTGTCCATTAGCATGAATTCAACAAATATGAAAGTAAAGCCTCAGGAATTCTTGAAAGCACTCGATCGTTATCCTGAGATTGAATACAAACTGGGCTAGGCTTGTCATAGATTATTAGTGTGCAGGTATTTTTTATAGATTCTTCGCTACGCTCAGAATGACAATGCTTTATATGGATTTAGGTGAGGGCTTGGTTGGCGGCTTTTCCGCCAACCAAGCCCTCACCCAAGAGCCACAATCATCTGTCATTCTGAGCGAAACGAAGTGAAGCGAAGAATCTATTTGCAGAAAAATAAAATTTCCCTGACAATATGGACAATGGATATTGAAACATCCTAAAAAAAGTGTTAAAACAGATATTGTAAGATTGATTGACAGAAAATTTTTAAAAACATTTTATACTTTTGGCAAAAATTATTTCAAATAACTTTAAAAAATAATATTATGGCTTTAGAATTCACAGATGCTAATTTTGACGAACTGGTACTTCAGTCGGACAAACCCGTTATTGTTGACTTTTGGGCAGTATGGTGTGGCCCTTGCCGCATGGTTGGCCCAATCGTCGAGGAAATTGGAAAAGAATATGATGGCAAAGCTGTTGTAGGCAAAGTTGACGTTGACAACAACCCCGGAACTGCAGGAAAGTTTGGAATCAGGAATATTCCTACAATCCTGTTTTTTAAGAATGGGGAAATTGCCGACAAACAAGTAGGTGCTGTTCCAAAACAAGTACTTGTTAAAAAGTTGGAAGCACTGATGTAGCCACAGCTATTAAAGCATTTTAAAAGCAGTATGCAAACCTATGCATACTGCTTTTTGTTTATTTACGTTAACGTTAAGCTGTCAGATAGTTGCCCATTTGCTAATTTTTTTTTCAAGAATTTGACTAAGGCGAAGGTGTCAAATATGATGAATTAGAACTGTCTGACAGCTATCAATACAAAAAGAATTAAATTGTAGATTAACAAAAAACATTTTCTAATTGGACTATTCAATAGATCAAAACAGGATACAGCAATTTGGCTCGCTCGAATTTATCGCCCGGCAGGTGGTCGAAGGCTTTATCACCGGACTGCACAAAAGTCCCTTTCATGGCTTTTCCGTTGAATTTGCCGAACACAGGCTCTACAATTCAGGTGAATCTACCAAGCACATCGACTGGAAATTATACGGCCGCACTGACAAACTTTTTGTAAAACGTTACGAGGAAGAAACCAACCTGCGCTGCCAGATAGTGATTGATAATTCATCTTCGATGTACTTTCCGGTTAAGGGCAAGCCCGGCATCGATGATCCCAATAAAATTACATTCTCGATATATGCCGCTGCTGCCCTAATGAGCCTGCTGAAAAAACAGCGCGATGCAGTAGGACTTTCAATATTTTCGGACGAAGTTGAATTGCATACCCGGACACGATCAACCACCATGCACCAAAAATATTTATACACCGAACTCGAAAAGTTGTTGATCCCGATTGGCGAGAATGTACACCGCAAAACTTTTGCTACTGAATCGCTGCACGAAATTTCGGAGAAAATCCACAAACGCTCATTGGTAGTGATTTTTTCGGACATGTTTGAAACCGGTAACAAGACCGACGAACTGTTTTCGGCCATGCAGCACCTCAGGCATAACAAACACGAAGTCGTTCTTTTTCATGTGGTGGACAAAGCCAAGGAAGTTGATTTTGATTTCGACAATAAGCCCTATAAGTTTATTGATATGGAGAGTGGGAAGGAACTGAAATTGCATCCCAACGAGGTGAGGGACCAATACACAAAATCGGTAAAAGCATTTACCAAAGAACTGAAACTTCGCTGTGGCCAATACCAGATCGACTTCGTGGAAGCCGACATCAACAAGGGTTTCAAACAAATCCTCCTCCCCTATTTGTTGAAACGGGAGAAGTTGTATTAGAAAAATATTAATTTTAAAAAATCCATAACTTTGGAAAATGAAATCAAAAGTTGAAGTCGTAGAGAAACTATCAGAATTAAAACCATATCTATTAAAAGAATTTGCCGTAAGACAAATTGGAATATTTGGATCCTATGCGAATAATACTTTTAACGAGAACAGTGATATTGATGTAATTGTTGATCTTGAAAAACCCATTGGATGGAAATTCCTAACGCTTGAAATATATCTTGAAAATATTTTTAATAAAAAAATTGACCTTGTTACCAAAGATGCTTTAAAAGCTCAAATTAAAGATAGCATCTTGAAACAGGTTGAATACGTATAGTTTGAAACCAATTTTTCGCAATCATATTATGTATCTTGAGGATATCCTTACTTCAATGGAAAGGATTGCTGAATATATTTCCGGCTTGGATTTTATTAGTTTCAAGCGAGATTACAAAACTGTTGATGCTGTCATCAGGAATTTCGAAATCATTGGTGAGGCCTCGAAAAATTTACCACAGGAAATAAGAAATAAATATCCACAGGTACCTTGGCAGGAAATGTATTATCTCAGAAATAAGGTATCGCACGAGTATCATGGAATTGATTACAAGATTATATGGGATGTGGCAAAGAACTATTTACCAGAGAATACAAATCAATTAGTTGAAATTATCAGAAAAGAAAAGAATATTCATACCCCCTAAATCATTCCCACTCATCAATAATACCATGCGAATATTCCTTTCAAGTATTTTATCACTCTTCATTTTCATGTATTCATCCGCTCAGGAAGTAACCCCGGCCATCAACCAGCAAATCATTGAATATGTCAAATCCACAATTGGCACGAAAGTCAACCGTGGCGAGTGCTGGGACCTGGCCTACGAAGCGCTTACCCGCCACGAATGTATGTGGGATTGGGAGTATGAATATGGCGAATTATACAACCCGGAAGATGAAATAGTTTTCCCCGGTGATTTGATCCAATTTGAAAATGTAATAGTGAAATACAAAAAAGGCAATGTAATGTTTACCGAAAACATGGGTCATCACACGGCTATCGTTTACCGCATTATCGACCAGGAAAAGAAAATTTTTGAACTTGCCCACCAAAACACTGAGTTTTCCGGAAAGAAAGTTGGTTTGAGTGAGTTTAACCTTAACCAGGTTGTGGAAGGTGAAATCATGTTTTACCATCCGGTAGCGATGGATTAGAGTTATGCGTCCCGAAAAGTAGAAAATTTTCAATTTTCGTAACTTTTCGAGGATGCTCGAAAA
>CAZBDF010000224.1:0-7550 GCA_964490385.1 uncultured Lentimicrobiaceae bacterium
CAGAATTATCATTTGAAGTTTATCCCAATCCAAGTAGCGGTATCATCAATTTGAATTTAAATAATTCAAGTGCTGACAAAGCATCCATAAAAATCTTTGATGTTTCGGGTAGGATGGTGTTTGAAGATGTGGTATCCTCGAATAGCCAAAGTTTTAATTTAAGTTCGTTGCCAAAAGGAAATTATGTGTTGAAAGTTCAATCAGGGAAAACCGAACAGGTAGAGAAAATAGTTTTAAAATAGCCAATGCTGAGACCTCCAGGTTTTGAAAACCTGGAAGATACTTATTTATATCAACGTCCGATTTCTATTCCGAACAATCAGGAAAAGTAAAATCTGCACTCTCCGACATTTTTATTGAATAGGCCTTTCCTGGCCCTAACTCAGGAAGGTTATAAATTCCCTGCCCGGGATAAAGCATTCCAGTACCACCAATTTCGGTAACAGCGATCAATTTATCAGCAAGTTGCGCAATCAATTCGGTGTAAGGCACAGCGCAATCGGAGATGACCGGCAATGTACTCCAACCTTCCGGGATTGATACCGTTTTGTTGGTCTCGGCAAATCCCGTAATTGGTAAACTGGCATTTGCATTGAGCTTTACTTTATATCCAACGCTATTTTTAAATTCACCAATAGTATTGATGCCATATTCAGGCCAATAGATTTCTGTCATATTTTGGGCAAATTCCAATTGGCTGCTAATGGGCGATACTACTTCTTCGAAAGCGGGGTCAGAAGGATAGACGAAAGAAGAAAATCCATTCCAACCGCTTTGGAATTCAATGTTTTGTTGGCGCATAACGGTAAGGATAAGCGCACTACTTGCTGGTTCGGGGCAAGCACTTAACGGATACGCTGTGAGCGTTAATTGTACCGATTCATTTTGAATATCCAGTTGTCCCGGATTATATTCCGTTGCTAATATTGATGGGTTATTAAAAGTGCCATCACCAGATGTTGACCATGAGACAGTACTATAGTTGGCTGCGGTGGCGTCAGTATTGAATGTATGCGTTTCAATAATGGTAGCATCAATACCAACATCAGCGACAGGATTTGCTATAATGCTAACTGTGAGACAATCGCTCACATCGGGGCAATCGCCAAAACCATGGGCAACAAGACAAAGTTGTGCATTGGCCGCAGCAAGATCATCACTACCGGGAATATATTGTGTGGCCAGTGCGCCAGGTTCAACGAAGTATCCATCACCGGTGGTTTCCCAAGTGGTTGATGTATAATTTTCTGCAGATCCCGACACAAATAAATCATTCGCGCAAGCAGTAAAATTTTCACCTGCATTCGAGGATGCCCCGTCAAAATATAAAACACTGATTTGATCACTAACATTGGAACCACAAGCCGGGGGGGCAAAAGCAGTCACCTTAAGTGTAATAGGATTCCCGTTAAGATCGATTACCGGGCCATGAAAATATATAGGGTTTAAAATGGTAGGATCATCAAAATCGCCATCACCGGTGGTTTCCCACAGGATGTCGATATAACCCGAAGCCCAAGCTTCCAATTGAAGATCATTGCCAATGCATACATTTTGATTTGTTGGGTTATTTATTCCCACCTGGGCCTGATCTACAATTTCTATTTCCAATATATCAGAAACCATTCCTACGCAAGGGGAAATTGCATGAGCTGTTAAGGTAATATCAACCTCACCGCTTGTTATATCGTTGCTGCCAGGGTAATATATTGGTGTAAAAATTGAAATACTGTCGAAATAACCATCGCCGGTGCTTGACCATTCAAAAGATAAATAATCCTCCACAGAACCAGCTAATTGAATCGGTGAGCCTCCACAAACCACGTCAATATCGCCGGCATCAACTTTTGGCTCACGTATGATGATAACATTAACATCTTTGGTTGCGGGATGGTTTAGGCATGCCCCACTGCCAAAAGCATTGATGGTGACAATAGTTCCTCCGTTTGTGATGTCTAAAGAGCCTGGGATATAATTGGTAATCAAAGCACCGGGATTTTCAAAATAGCCATCTCCTTGAGTTTCCCACAATGAAGATGTATAATTGAATGCCACGGAAATCACCGGGACTGGTAGGTTTTCGCATTTGGTACGTGATGTGGGGGCATTCACTGTGGCTGGCTCCCCTGTTAAAGCACAAAACACTTCTGCACAATCGCTCCCCGAGCAGGGACTGGAAGACTCCACACAGCAGGTAAGCGTAAATTCACCAAGGTTTTGGTCGAAGTTACCAGGGAAGTATTGTGTTGTCATTTCATTGCTTGCGCTAAAAGTTCCGTCACCTGAAGTTGTCCAGGTTATCGAAGAGTAGTCCTGTGCATCAGCAGTAATCCAAATTTCCTGTGTAGTGCAAAAATCAATTGTTGCAGGTAAGTTTACCGTGGCAATCCTACCAATGCTTAGGGTTAATTCATCAGATGGGGCAAACAAACAGTCATCAAGCGGAAGTGCCTGAACCGTAAGTGTGGCAGAGCCGTTTTCGGCATCAGCCTGGCCTGGAGAATAAACAGGGTCAAGGATTTCCGGATCGCTAAACGAACCATCCCCCGAACTGGTCCAAAGTATCCCTCCAAAATTTGTTGCAATTGCGCTAACTTGCAAAGGTTCATTTTCGCAAGTTGTTCCATCGGAGCCTGCTTCCAGAGTTGCAGGATTATTCACAATTACGTTTGCATATGCATCCGAAACCAGCATTCCATCAGATACTTCGAGCAAGTAGGTGGTGTTTACATCTGGTGTAACCGTTGGGTTTTGGAGGCTTGAAATAAAACCCTCAGGATCGGATGTCCAGGAATAGGTATAATCTCCGCTTGTACCTATAAAAATTAAGGCTTCAAGTGACACAGAATTGCCAATACAAACCGGGTTGGGTGTGGCTATGGCATAAGCATCGAAGTCGGTAGTGCTGGCCATATTGATAACTTGAGATATATTGAGTGGATACCATAAATCTGTACCCGTATAAGTGGTAATGTCAAAACTTAACAAATCAACATCATACTCTTTCAAGGTAGTATAGGAGTAAAATTTAAAATGCATTTGCTCACCAGAACTAAAACCGTCTTTTTCAGGCGTATCCGGATCGTCTCTAAAAGCACCTAAAATGATATTTTCGTCACCTACCCAAATATCCTGGCCCCCACATTTCAAATCCCCGTTATCGTCTTCATAAAAAGCACCAATATAATCACCCGGTGATATTGGAATGTCGCCAATGCGCGGGTTAGCTGCCATCATAACTATAATACCATGAGGATTTCCCTGAATGGTATAGGTATCCCAACCCGGAGGTACAGGATTATCGGGAACGTCTTTGGAATATTCAGGTTTGACATTTTCGGTGGTTATTGCTGATATGGTTTCTTGCGAAGAAATGGGTTGATACGGGATTATCGATGTAACTAGTATCAAGAATAACATTCCTATACTTTGTCCTGAAAAAAAGAAATCTCTTGTTTTCATAATTGAAATAATATTAAGATTTGTTGACCTGATTACCCCAAAGTAGAAGTAATCTTACAATGCAAATTTACTGATAAAAAAGTATCCGCTTTTGTTTTGGTTCATTTTCTCAAACACATGTTTAAAAAAAACATTATCCACGAATAGCTATTTGTGAAAGCATATGTAAGGCTATGAGCTTCTTAGAAAATGATTATTGATGGTATCTATTTAACTGGTATAGAAATGAAGTAAACCTTTCGTTTAAATAATTTCAATTGCGTCATATATCCGCCAGCCGGCGGATGTCATAAATTGTCATTTGCGCTTCGCGCGTCATTTATTTGAAAAAATGACTACGAATGACCATCAATGACCATCAATGACTTTCAATTGGAAAAAGGTTTTCGTTTTAACAAATCTCTCAACCACCTAAACAATTACTATTGATGTTAATTTTCAAATCAGCCGGAAGTTCATATTTTAATTGGGATGGACCGCCTTTTCTTTTCTGTAAAAAAAATCAAAGCCAAAAGCCCGGCTGAAATTAAAATACTAAATATGAAAAGTAACATATTGTCGGTAGCTCCAAATTGTTCAGCATCAGCATGAATTCGTCCGGTATTTACCAGGTAGTAAACAAGCACTGCCGATGCATTGTTCATAAAGTGAGCAAAAATTGGCAACCACAATGTACCCGACCAAACAAATAAATAACCGAAAAACATTCCGAGGACAAAACGCGGCAAGAAACCAAAAAACTGTAAATGGAAGGCACTGAAAAGCAAAGATGAAACTATTACCGCCACATGTACATTATTAAACCAATTTCCAAAAATCCTTACAAGCACTGCCCTGAACAATAACTCTTCTCCTACTGCAGCCAGTAAACCTATCATAATAATATTAACCAGCAGGCCACTTAAGCTTGTTGTGCCCAAAAAAGCTTCGGTTAGTTTCATGGCGCTTTCCTCACTCGATTTCATCCACTCTTCTACACTGCTCAAATATTCAGGAAGATGCATACTTTCATTTATTTCGACCAGCCAATGAATAAAAGGCAAAACCGAAAAAACAAGCATGAGGGTAAGTAAAATTGACCCGAAGGCCGGCCTTTGATTTAGCCGCAAATAGCTGTTTATGCTTTTTGATACCAGCCACGAAAAAATCAGCACAGGGATAAAGAACAAACCCAATTGGTTGACAACCTGAAAGTATTTCATCAAAGCAATGTCACTTTCAGAGGACAAATTCCCGGCATCAACTAAAATGCTTAAAACATCTGTTCCATAAAAAGGCATCGCCAGCAGTATCCCAACAAAAAAGGTTAGCAATGTGGAAGAAAGTATTAATAGCAGCAGTACAAGCAATTGCGCAAAAGGCGCCTTGTTGGCAAAGATTGGTTCAGTGGTAAGCATTTGTAAGACAAGGTTTAAATAAACAATTTGCGAAAGTAACAATTAATCAAAACACAAGCTATACCTGCAAATCCAAACTTTTTGCTTGTGAGTTAGATGCGCAATTTTCTATCCTAATCCATTGAAGGCCATCAATCAACTCCAATTTTCTGTAACATCAGCATTTCAATTCCGTTTTAGTTACGTAGCCGTTTTATATTTTACTGATCTGCCTGTTCACCATTTTGCCGTTGACCACAAACTTCTGACACATTGTAAGCGCAGGCAAAATTACAAACCATTAAAAAATATCGAGTTATGAAGACCACAAAATTTCTCATCGCAGTGGGCATTATGCTGATTTTTAGCCAGGTTTTTGCCCAGGATCCCACAAAAAGAACAAACAACCTTATTAACGACGGCCCTGAAGCCGGTGAGTCTGCCCATCGGGGTGGAATGAATGCAGGCGGTTCCATTGGTGATATGCCTTTGGGTGGCACAACAGGTAGTGCTTACCTGAATCGCAAATGGCAGGAGGGTATTATTATAATGAATGACAAATCCGTAATTACCGGCAACAAGTTCAGGTATAATATTTACACCCAGCAAATGCAGTTTATCAATGATGGAGATACCATGGCCATTGCAAATGCCGAAGAGATCAAGTTTATCCGCTTTGCCGATAAGGTGTTCGTTTACACCGATTATTCAAGTAAGGGTGAGCTAAAACAGGGTTATTTCGAGTTGCTCAAAGATGGCGAATGCAGCCTGCTTAAACGATGGGTAGTTTCGTACCACCTGGTTGAAGGTGACGCACAACAGCGCTTGTCAACTTCAGGTGATAAGGAAGAGTTTATCAGGGAGTGTAATTGTTTTTTGAAATTCGGGAACCAACCGGCAACAGCATTGCAAAACCGCAAAAAAGACTTTGTAAATTGCTTTGATGCTGACAGTGATAAAATTGATGCCTTTATGAAAAAGGGCAAGCTGAAGCATAAAAACGAAGCTGATCTTTTGGAAGTCGTTGCTTATTACAACCAGGTTCATCAGTAAGCAGGTTCATCAGTAAGGTGTTTTTAGTTTCCAGGTCGGATGGCTACTCCGTAGGAATTGAATATCATCATTTACGCTGCTGTAATCATCAATAAAAATATCTGCTATAAAAATTTGGCCAATGGCATATTGTTCATTATTTTTGGTGCAAAGTTTAATAAAAACCAAAGTAATGAAAAAGTATCTCCTATTAATTGTGGCCATTTTAAGCCTTGTTCAGGTTTATAGCCAGGAACAATCGAACCCCTACCTTAACGAACTTGAACCACTGCCCAAAGCCTATATTGGCTTGAGTACCGGCCTGAACAATGTGGTTGGGATTATTGGGCCCGAGTTGAAGATTGTAGCAAGCCCCAAGTTTTTGATTGGTGCAGGAATTGGCCTTGGGTCGTGGGGATATAAATATTCGGCGCATGTTGACTATCACCCTAAAGGCGTTTATGCCTTTTTTATCAAAGGGGGCTACATGCATGCTTCGGGCCTATCAGATTTTGAAAACGAAATGGAAGTTTCCAGCGGTCAGGACAAGACTGTTACCATGAATTTGAAGTCGGTTGGTAATGTTTTCCTATCCTTTGGCTATGCCTGGAAGCTGGGCAAGAAAAGCCGCTTTCATCTTGAGGGCGGGTATGCCGTTCCCCTGAATACGGATGACTACTACGAAGTAACTTCCGGGGAAACCCTGAGTGAGAACTCCAAAACGGTAATGCAAATGCTGCGCCCGGGTGGATTGGTGATTGCGCTGGGCTTTGATATCGGGATTTAATTGATGTCTGTCCTTTAACTAAAATTTTAGCTATTTACCAATAAATCCCAAAATTCAAAAAACAAAACTCAAATAAATTACAATTTCAAAATCTCAATCTACAAACCGGTTTCATTCATCCATACGGACTTGCTTCACTCCCATAGGGACTCCAAGTTTTGAGATTTGATTTTTGTTATTTATTTGTCATTTTGCCATGGGCATAACTATGTTAAAAAATTGTGCTTTGGTGCTTTATTTTTCGAAATCGGTGACTTTATGGACAGACCCTAATTTTCAACTTCCCACATCATCAAATCTCCAAATTTCCTACTTCAACTCTGTATATTTTGTGGCCAGGTTTTTTGATTTTTCCACCGGGTATTTCTTTCCGTTCTTTACCATTTTTTCAAGAACGATTTCTGAAACATCCATCTTGTATTTTTCCGCAAGCATAAAAGCATAGGCAAAAACATCGGCCAACTCTTCGCGGATTTTTTGCAGGTCAACGTCTTTTATTTCCTCGTAATTCTTCCAAAGATACAACTCGTTCAATTCGGCGGCTTCAATGGACAGGGCAAGGGCGAGGTCTTTAGGATTATGAAATTGCTCCCAGTTTCTTTCGTCACGGAAATCGGTAAGGGCTTTGGTGATGGTTTTTATGTCTGACATTTTTGGTTATGTTTCTAAATGAATGGTTTTTCCTTGGTCAATTGTGGTCATTAGCTGTGCGTCATTTATGGTCAATGGGCTTCGCCGTCATTTGTTGTCATTAAAGGTGTTTAATTCAAAAAGATTTTGCGACCGCGTGTCGCCTTAGCTTTAGCGGTGGCGCAGCGAAGCGAAGCAATCTGTTTCATATTTTTTGGTCAATGATGGTCGTTGGGGCATTCAATTATTTAGTCATTCAAGCA
>CAZBDF010000225.1:0-7526 GCA_964490385.1 uncultured Lentimicrobiaceae bacterium
TGTTTGGTAAATTCCCCCACACCTTCTTTCACTTTTATGGTGATCATCCCCTTGTAAAAGGCAGCTTGTTTTTCGCCCATTTCCGGCTGTACTATTGGCAAGTGTTTAGGACTTGATTTTTTATTATCCCGGGCCGCACCGCCATCATTTTCAGCATAAAGGCCATTAAACCGGAATTGTTCTTGTGAACTTGCGCTACCTATCAGCAGCATTGCGATCAAAATAATTGTTAGTTTTTTCATGATGTTTGTTTTGTAATGCAGCAAGGCAGCATGCTGCCTTGCTGCATGGTTTATTATTTTTTAACAAATTTGCTTGTATAAACTTTGTTTCCAGCTATCAACTTGCAGAAATAAATGCCTGCCGGATAGTTTGTCATATCCCAACTTGCCGTGCTTATTCCGGCTTGCCGACTATTAGCGGGAATTTTAGCAACCATTCTCCCAAATTGATCCATGATGCAAATGCTTACTTCGTCTGTGGCATCCAGCGGGTATTCGATGTTGAGTTTATCGCTTACCGGATTTGGATAGAGCACCAATTGACCGGGTGCTTTTTGGATATAAGGTATCCCCACATTCAGGAATGAGTGGTTGATGATAGAATCCATCCAATGAAATCCTGCTGCCCAGGTTTGGTAATTATACACATGCCCGCCTTCAAAAAAATGGGTATCGTAGCCAATTTCGTAGGCATCGAGGCTGTCCATAAATTGAAGATAGGCCGGATAGGTCATCATTTCATCTGTAGTGCCGCAACCAAGAAACCAGGCCAGTTCATCTTCTTTGGGCAGGTCCTTCACCTTGCGGCTTGCATCAAATTGACGCCAACAGTTAACGACCGAATCTACAAAAACACCCATCGTGTCAAATGGGAAGTAAACATACAAGGGTGGATTGTCCATATTTGGCGAAAGCCCGCCGCACATGGTTAAAAGCAATTGTGTATAATAACCAGAATTATTCATAGGCACATAAGTGCTATTTGCGGTGTAATAGAGGTTTTTCCATTTCTCCAAAAGGATGTCGGGAATGGCCGGGAAGCCAACATAGGGAAATGCCGCCCTGAACATTTCGGGGTATTCAACGCCAAACCTAAAAGAACCAAAGCCACCCATGGAGGTGCCGGTTACCATTCTGAAATTTTTATCGGATTTTGCCCTGAAATTTGTTTCCACAAAGTTGATGACATCCTGCATGATGTAGTCTTCATAATTTCCGTACAAGCTTGAATTTAAGTAACAACTTCCCATGTAAGGAGGTGCAGAACCATCCGGGCAAACCATAATTGCCGGAGGTGAGGTAATGGTGGTGTTTTGGTTATGTAAAGCGTAATATAGGTTTGCATAGGTTGTGCCTGAGCCCTGATCGCCACCTCCACCATGCAAATAATAGATGCATGCGTAATCCTGTTCCGTATTCACGTAATAATCAACCGGCAGGTAAACGTCCACATTTTTTACATCATCAAGTGCATCGCTGTAAAACGATGCCTGGATCCTGATGTGTAATTGTGCTTGTGAAACATTGCTTGCCACAAAAAAAATGGCAACCATAATTAGAATTGATTTTGTAAAAGTTTTCATAGTTTCTCCTTTTTTGGGATTATTAAAATGAAAAATGAATTGATGAAAATTTGATAGGGTAAAGATACAACACCAGAAAGGTAAAATGTTGACAGATGTGTGAACGCCGGGGTTTTTTGGATGAACGCCGGGATTTTTCTAATGAACGCTGAAATATTTTGAGAAAAGATGCCCATATTATTTCATTTTTTTGGCTGAGAATTAAATATTCCACGAAATTACATCCGTTAGTATGCACATTTCATAGCTGAATTCTGCTATAAAAAAGCTTGGTGGTTTTTGGGGAGGGGAGAGGGGAGAGAAGAAAGAGAACGAAGCGATGGAAAGACCGGAGCGAATTTAGCGAACGAAGAGACTGAAGCGAGGGAGGGAAAGAAGATATTTGAGGGAAGGATTGAACGAAGTGACTTTAGCGACTGAAGCGATTGATAGAGATAGCATGATTAGCACGGATGAGACCATGAAGCGTCTGGCGAAGGCGGACTTTCAAGCGTTAATAAAAGTGAAGATGAGACCAAAGCGAATTGAGCGAAGAATGAGAAGACATGGCAGGCGGTGGATTTGTCGGATTTGTCAGGATTGGATGCTATTTCATTTTTATTGATGTTGATCTTTCGTTTGTGCATTTACCGGATAAATAAGTATATCAGTGAGTGAAGTGCTTGATTTTTTCTTTAATCAGAAATTATTATTACCGATAAAGCTATTTATAAACAATCTATTTATGTTATTCGGTAAATGATTACTTTTAATAATTAAATTTGGTGCTTCAAAATCAAGCATTGACTTTAAATCCTGGATACGATGAAATTTAACAGACGAAATTTTATAAAAAGTTCAGCAGTAGCCTCGGCTGCAGCAGCAATAGGTGTAGGTATTCCTACCGAAATTAAGGCCATGGCAGGTGCTGCTGAGGCTGATTGGAGATGGGATAAGTCGGTTTGCCGCTTTTGTGGTACCGGTTGTGGGATTATGGTTGCCACTAAAAATGACAAGATTGTTGCCGTAAAGGGCGACCCGGCTGCACCTGTCAATCGTGGCCTGAACTGTATCAAAGGGTATTTTAATGCCAAGATCATGTATGGTGCCGACCGTTTACAAAAACCACTTATGCGGGTTGACGAAAGCGGTAATTTTAGTAAATCCGGAAAGTTTAAAGTTATCAGTTGGAAGCAGGCTTTTGATGAAATGGAAAAACAAATCAAGCAAACCCTGAAGGAAAAAGGACCAACTGGTTTGGGTATTTTTGGATCTGGCCAATATACAGTTCAGGAAGGTTATGCGGCTGTTAAGTTGATTAAAGGCGGATTCAGGTCACACAATATCGATCCCAATGCCAGGCACTGCATGGCCTCGGCTGTTGCTGGGTTTATCCAGACTTTTGGTATTGACGAACCTGCAGGTTGCTACGATGATATCGAAATTACTGACACCTTTACTTTGTGGGGTGCAAATATGTCGGAGATGCATCCTATTTTGTGGTCAAGGATCACCGATCGGAAACTTAGTGCCCCCGACAGGGTGAAGATTATCAATCTCTCCACTTATACAAACCGTTGTTCCGATTTAGCCGACACCGAAATTATCTTCAAACCAAATACTGATCTTGCGATTTGGAACTATATCGCCCGTGAAATTGTTTACAATCATCCCGAAGCCATCGACTGGGACTTTGTTAATAAACATACCATTTTTGCCACCGGTCCGGTTGATATTGGATATGGATTACGGAAACCCGGCCATCCAAAAACTATGGAATCAGAGAAGGACATAATCAAGAAGCAAGCCGAAAAGGTTCTGTCAGCAGATGAGGGCATCAGCCTTGCTTACCTTGGATATAAAGAGGGCGACACCATGGAAATGAAAAATGCCGGTGCTCCACAAAAGCATTGGAAAATTTCTTTCGATGAATTCAAAAAAGGCCTGGCTCCATACACCCTCGATTACGTAGCAAAAGTTTCAAAGGGCGACAAGGACGAAGATATCGAAGCTTACAAGCAAAAATTACAGGAACTGGCTGACTATTATGTTGAGGATGGACGCAAGGTCGTTTCCTTCTGGACAATGGGCATGAACCAACATACACGTGGCACCTGGGTTAACGAACAATCCTACATGGTTCACTTCCTGCTGGGCAAACAAGCCAAACCCGGAAGTGGCGCTTTTAGTCTTACAGGCCAACCTAGCGCATGTGGAACAGCCCGCGAAGTAGGAACATTCTCTCACCGCCTTCCTGCTGATATGGTAGTTGCCAATCCAAAACACAGAGAGGTTTCAGAAAAGTTGTGGAAATTACCCAAAGGGACCATCAACCCGAAACCGGGGGCGCACAACATGCAAATCCACCGTGATGTGGAAGATGGAAAAATAACATTCGTGTGGGTTCATGTTAATAATCCATACCAAAATACTGCAAATGCCAGCCATTGGATAAAAGCTGCCCGCGAAATGGATAACTTCATTGTGGTGAGTGATGCCTATCCGGGCATCTCTGCAAAAGTGGCCGACCTGATTTTACCGTCAGCAATGATCTACGAAAAATGGGGTGCTTACGGAAATGCCGAGCGCCGTACGCAACACTGGAAGCAGCAAGTTACACCGGTTGGTGATTCCATGCCTGATATCTGGCACTATATTGAGTTATCCAAACGCTTCACATTGGGCGAAGTTTGGGGTGCACAAAAAGTGCCTGGATTGGATGCTGGTATTCCCGATGTTACTGCCGAAGCTACAGCAATGGGCTACAATCTTGATGATACGCTTTACGATGTGCTTTTTGCAAATGAAGAAGCAAAGTCTTATGTCTGGCCCGATCCTATTGGTGAAGGTTTTGTAAATACGGAAGCTGAGGGCGACAAAAGGAATGTGATTGGCGAAGACGATAAGCCCTGGGAAGGCTATGGCTTTTTTATGCAGAAATATTTATGGGAAGAATACCGGAAATTCGGCGAAGGCAAGGCCCATGATTATGCCGACTTCGATACTTACCACAAAGTCCGTGGTTTAAAATGGCCGGTTGTTGATGGCAAAGAAACCCAATGGCGCTTTAATGCAAAATATGATCCTTATGCCCGTAAAGCTGATACTGGCGAATTTGCCTTTTATGGAAAGGCATTGAAAAACCTGCCCCAGGGAACATTAAAAGGGCCTGATGCTTCGCAAGGAAAATATGACCTGAGCAATAAGGCAAAAATTTTCTTCCGTCCTTATATGGATCCACCGGAGATGCCAAGCAAAGAATATCCTTTCTGGATGTCCACAGGCCGTGTGCTGGAACATTGGCACAGCGGAACCATGACCATGCGCGTACCTGAACTGTATCGCGCGGTGCCTGAGGCTTTGTGTTACATGAATCCGGAAGATGCCAAAGAGCAGGGTTTTACAAATGGCGATTTGGTTTGGATTGAATCCCGACGGGGTAAAGTAAAAGCCCACCTTGATTTACGTGGAAGAAACCGATGCCCGAAAGGCCTGGTTTACGTACCATGGTTTGATGAAAAGGTTTTTATCAACAAGGTGTGCCTGGATGCTACTTGTCCTATTTCAAAACAAACCGACTTTAAAAAGTGCGCTGTAAAACTTTATAAAGCATAGGATTGATGGGCGATAAAAAGTCATATCCATCGCGCAGGGACGCCATTAAAAAGCTTTTCAAAGGAACCGGATACCTCGGCATTAGTGGTACTGTGCTTGGAAGCCTGGCCACCGGACTTGCGGCCAATAAACTTGAACTTCGGCCACCCGGGGCGCTGGAAGAAAAGGATTTTCTGAAAGCATGCTTGAAATGTGGTATTTGCGTTGAGGCTTGTCCTTACGACAGTCTTATTTTATCAAAGGTAAATGATGAGGCAGGGTTGGGAACACCCTTTTTTAGACCACGGGAAATTCCCTGTTATATGTGTCCCGAAATTCCATGTGTTCCCGTTTGTCCAAGTGGCGCTTTAGATATTAGGAAGCTACAAAACGTATCTGGAGATTTGAATATCAACAAAGCAAAAATGGGCCTGGCTGTAGTTCACAAGGAGACTTGTATTGCCTTTTGGGGCATTCAATGTGATGTGTGTTATCGTGCTTGTCCGCTGATGGATGAGGCCATTACCCTGGAATATGACAAAAATGAACGGACCGGGAAACATGCTTTTCTTAAGCCGGTTGTTAACGGGGAATTTTGTACAGGATGCGGACTTTGCGAACATGCATGTGTAACCGAAAAGCCGGCAATTAAAGTTTTGCCCATTGATGTTGCAACAGGAAAAGTTGGCGATCACTATATTAAAGGTTGGGACAAGCTGGATGAAAAACGGCTGAATAGTAGTGGAAAAGGCCAGCAACAACCAGAAGGAAATAAGGACGCGATTGATTATTTAAATGATTGGGAAGATTTGATTGATGAGTAGTATGCTGTATAATCACCGTTTTTTAATTGGCCGCCGTCTGGTTCAGATTGGATTATTGATCTTGTTCTTTGGAGGTAATTATTTTGGATGGAAAATACTGACAGGTAATTATTCGTCAGCAACATTTTTAGGTGAGGTAAATCTCAGTGATCCTTTTGCACTGTTGCAGGTATTGTTCTCAGGATTTATTGTGGCAACAGATGCTTTGATAGGTGGCCTGATAATTTTAGTTGTTTATAGTTTGATTGTTGGTAGGGCTTTTTGCAGTTGGGTGTGCCCGATGAATATTGTAGTCGATTTGGCGGGTTGGATAAATAAAAAAGTTGGTTTTAGTAAACCCAAAATTGACTTTGGCAGGATAGCAAAACTTCGGTATTATGTATTCGCTTTGATTCTACTGTTGTCAGCAATACTTGGATTTGCAGTTTTTGAAATGATTAGTCCGATCGGTATGTTGCACAGGAATATCGTTTTCGGATTTGGAACCGGAATTATTGCAGTAGTTGCAATATTCCTGTTTGATATGGTGGCGAGGCCATTGAGTTTTTGTCATCACATTTGTCCCTTAGGGGCTTTCTATTCATTGGTTAGCCGCTACAGGATGTTGAAAGTGTTTCATAAAGTTGAAGCGTGTACGAAATGTAATAAGTGTTTTGCGGTTTGCCCTGAGAAACAAGTCTTGTCGATAGTTGGGAAGCGAAGTGGAAGCATAGTTTCGGGCGAATGCACAAATTGTGGACGATGCATTGAAGTGTGCGATGATCAGGCATTAAAATTTAGCATATTAAAAAAATAACAGGAGGTTTTATGTATCGATTTTTAGTATTGGCATTCATTGTTGCCCTGGTTTCTTGTAGCCGGGGAGATGACGACAAAGTAGTCGAGAAAGAGTTTTATTCAGAAGACGAATTGGGCATAATCAATGCAAGTGTTTTTGATGACAACACGCTGGAAATGTCCTATTCAGAATTCAATGTTATCGAGCCCGGCGAAAGTCAATTGTTGGGCAGGTCCTTTGAAAATGCGCCGCCAATGATTCCACACAAAACCGAGGGCTTTTTCCCGATTACATTCGAGAATAATATTTGCCTGAGTTGTCATTTACCTGACATTGCTCCTCTAAAGGGTGCTATCCCTTTACCGGAAACGCATTTTACCAGCCTCAGGCCTCAAATGGAAAAAGAAGGCGATATGTATTACTCAGCCGACGATGGCAGGGTCCATAAAATGACAACACCCGGAACCCTCAGTGCTGCCTATTTCAGTTGTAACCAATGTCATGTGCCACAATCTAATATTGTAGTTGATATTGAAAACTTGTTTACCCCTGAATTCAGGAAGCTGCTGAATAAAAGCAGGTCGAGCCTGGATGACCAGGTTACTGAAGGGGTTAATTAGAACGTATTTCTCTTGTCCGGTTAAAAAACTTACTGATGTACAAAATGCCTTACCAGTCGAACCTCTACGAGGTATAAAAGATTTGGGGGTCACTTTACCACTACAATACTTAATCGCCTACGGCGAACCCGCTTCGCAGCGAGGCG